>JBNLFT010000121.1:0-8027 GCA_050305675.1 Methylococcaceae bacterium | reverse complement strand
AAAAAATTAAACTGCAGCATGAATAGCCGTAACGACGTAGCCCCTACAATATCGGGTATATTTCTTATCCTGTCAGTGGTAACCGTCACGACGGTTCCCCACCTCGACTACGATAGAAAAAGGGTCATTGAACTCACAACGTTACTGGCCATCCTGTTCATCAGTTCGCTGAAAAAATATTCCGAATATCGGGGAAGAGGAAAAATCCGTTCCAGCTTAATATCGTTGTTTCTCTTAGGACTTATATCTTGCCTATTGGCAAACTCACCGAAGTATGCTGCTATCGAGGCAATCACCTTTTTTGCATTGATCGCGACCGCATTTCAGATCGCTCCCAGTTGGCGTCATGCCGGGTACTGCAAGTTCGCTACACTGTCGTTATTGATTATAATGGCACTTGCCGAAACCCAATTTCTATCGACTTATGTGGCCTATCTCGTCTCAAGGGCAAGTTTCTCGATCCACGACTTTTTTCCGGCCTTCGCCAATGTCCGCTTTTTTAATCAATTCCAGATTTGGACACTTCCTTTCGTATCGCTTCTCTTGTCGGAAGCCCGGCATATTTCAAACTCAAAGCGTTACAACAATGTAGTATGGCCTTTGGCAATTCTCTGGTGGTGCCTTTTTTTTACAACGGAAAGCCGTGGCGCTTTCGTCGCTATAACGGCTGGATACGCTTTCACCTACATACTTATAAAGTGCAGAGATAAAAGATTTTATATAGATACCGTTACGGCTTGTTTAATAGGATTTCTCTTTTATAAGTTACTATTTACCGTCATTCCGGACCTATTGAACGATGGAGCAAGCACGCCAAGCGTACCTCCAGAAATGAGGAATACGACTTACGACCGTATAATTCTGTGGAAAAGAGCCTACGATATTATTATAAATAATCCATTTTTCGGAGCAGGTCCGATGCATTATGCTTGGTCCGATAACTCGACTTTTCGCGGGGCTGTTAACAACAATCACCCCCATAACAGCCTACTTCAATGGGCATCTGAATGGGGACTTCTCTCGCTTTTTATAGTTTTATATCTACTCGGATATGCTGCTAAAAAATGGTTTGAAAAATATAGTGGGGAACATATTAATAACTTAAAACTTCATAAATACAAATTAGTAGTCGCCGTTACGATCAGTATCATTTCGGCCTTTGTATATTCCTTAGTCAGTGGAGTGATCGTAATGCCTACCAGCCAACTAACGGCTATGCTACCTATAAGCCTGATGATCTACTTATACAATCCGACCCCCTCCTTGCGTAGAACAAACAAAAACTATATTGCTTTAATTATTTTAGTTTCAATAGCTTATAGCTACTTATTATCAAAAGATATAAATAAATTATTGTTTAGTCCTGATAAAACGATAGAAATCCGGCTAACTTATCCACGGTTTTGGTCGGATGGAAGCATCTATCATCGATAACAATGTTGCTGATTTTCTAGCAGAACTCCACTCCCTGGAAAGATCAACAGTCCCTTGCTTGCCGTTTTACACATATCTCCTTTGTTTTTCAGCAATGAATAAGCTTTTACCATGTCCTCGTAGATTTTCTCGTCAGGCGTAACCTGTATATACTCATTTGCCCAATCCAAAAATAATTTAACGTCGCTATAGTTACGTTTTTTCAAGCCGACAAACAGTAATGAGCGCATTACCAATCGTTCCGACTCTCGTTGAAAAAAAAGATTATTTAGCGCCAACTTCAATGGATCCGCTCTTTTATTGAATGATTTTTTACTGACAAAATCATATAAGTCTCTCCGCGACTGCTCGCAATTATAAAGAAAATACATAGATGGGAAATACGTCAATAACAGAATAGAAACAATAACCATCGACGAAGTTATATTTACCTCAATCTTCCTATTACTGTTATCTTGTCTAAGTAATACAAAAATCAAAAACAACCACAAAAACCAATGCAATGATGATATATAAAAAGGCAATTCAACCTGAGTATGGAAAGTGATTGGTAAAAGCAATGCCAAACACCCAACACCATTTTTCCAACCACATTTTATAGCCGCTTCGACAACTTTATAACAGAATAAAAATATTCCAATAACACAAAAAACACCCCCTTCTATAAGCCACATAAACAGTTCGTTATGCGGATGTGTGATGTATGGAACGCGTTGTACCTCGGGATGAGATTCATAAAATGATGGGGCAAATTCATTCCATACTTTTATAAAGCTACCTAACCCATGGCCCCAAAAAGGCTCAGCCTTAGCAATATTTAGGGCAATCGAGTAAATAATCGTCCTTTGATCGGCGTATCCGCCTTGCACAATTTCATGACCCTTCTCAATAGCTGTTCCTATTCCACTGCGCCCAAGTACTATTCCTATCACAAGTATTATTGCTGACGCAATAAACATTCTTTTATATTGAAAGTATTCACTTCTAAAGGCAAATAACAGCATAATGAAGCCGGCCATCAGAGATAATATCCCAATCCGACTTCCAGAATTCGACAACATGTAAGTGCTAATAAGAATACTGAACACTATTACACCTTTGAACCATAAACTTTTCTTAGCGGTCGATTCTCGTGCAATTAAATAAAAATTGATCAAAACACCGGTCGATAAATAGCTGGCCTGAACATTAACTTGTTGCAATATTCCATTTGCCTGCCCTTCTGCTTTTCTTGGTATAAACCCTCGAAGAGCGACAACATCTACACTCTGCAATAAACCAATACCTGCATGAATAATCATAGATAAACTTACGATAAACATAATATTTTCTATATCGTGATCGTTCAGCTCGAATTGAAACAACGATAACAAGAAAAACAGGCCGCCAAGAATATAAAATTGTCTGATTATCCATTCATTGGCGTTTAGGACTCCCGATAAAAGACTGGTAACTATCAAAATCAGTGGGAAGGCAACGAGCAATAATACTTTGGAGGGGATTATAATCTTTTTCTCAATTACCACTTTACTCATGGAATAAAATATCGCTGTAATCGCTATCCCCCATACGGCAATGTTAAAAGGTAAATTGAACCCCGTGCCACCTAAATTAGGTTTATAGTAAAAAGGTGCAACCAAAAACAACAATAACATTAAGGCGTATGTGGTGGGTTTCTTGACTATATCCATCAATTTTCTCTAATATTATTCATTTTCGAATAGATTATAATTTGTCAACGCGCAAATACTAGCCGATCGTCTTATATCGGTTCGGTCGCCCTCGAAAGACATGAGCTTGATCGTACATGGATGCTTGTTCAATTGCCAACCGATAAATACCGTGCCTACCGGCTTGACTTTTGTTCCACCTCCGGGACCGGCAATGCCGCTGACCGCTATAGCGCAATCCGCTGCGCTTTTCGTTAGGGTTCCACTCAACATTTCTACGACCGTTTCCGCACTCACAGCACCATGCTTTTCCAGCGTCTCTCGTTTGACGCCCAGCATTTCGATCTTGGATTGGTTACTGTAAGTGATAAAGCCCCGGTCAAACCATTGCGAACTACCGGGCACTTCGGTGATTGCCTGGCAAATCGCGCCACCGGTACAGGATTCGGCAACGGCTATTTTTAAATTGCGTTGTCTCAAAAACATTCCGAGTTCGTTTGCCAACAAGAATATTTTCTGATCCATGATGTGCGCCTAATTGAGTTTAGATAAAATACTCAGTATGACAACCGAAACGACTCCAGCCAATAGCCATACCCCTATGATGCAGCAGTATCTACGCATCAAATCCCAATACCCCGACACTCTATTGTTCTATCGCATGGGGGATTTTTACGAGCTATTTTTTGACGACGCGAAAAGAGCCGCCCAGATTCTCGATATCACCTTAACCAGCCGCGGCCACTCTGGCGGGCAACCGATACCGATGGCCGGCATCCCCTACCACGCCGCGGAAGGCTACCTGGCACGTTTGCTGAAAAACGGCGTCTCGGTCGCCATTTGCGAACAGGTAGGCGACCCGGCAAAAAGCAAGGGACCGGTGGAACGCAAGGTGGTACGCGTCGTCACCCCGGGTACCGTGACCGACGAAGCCTTGCTGGAAGATCGCAAAGACAATTTGCTCGTCGCGATCAGCCATTTCGGAGCGGAATTCGGTATTGCCTGCCTCGATCTAACCAGCGGCAAATTCATATTGCAGCAGGTCGATTCCGAACAACAACTGGTCAGCGAAGTCGAACGCCTGAATCCCGCCGAACTGTTGAGCGACGAAGATAGCAAACTGCCGACTCAACTCAGCGAACGGCGCGGAATATGCAGAAGGCCGCCCTGGCACTTCGATTTGGCAAGCGCGACCGATCGGATATTGCAGCAATTCAATCACCACGATTTGCAAGGATTCGGCTGCGAGCATATGCACGCAGCGGTCAGCGCGGCCGGCTGTTTGCTGCAGTACGTCAGGGACACCCAGCAAGGTGCGTTACCTCATATCCAGGGTATCAGCGTCGAAAACAGCGACGACGGTATCGCCCTCGACGCCTCCACACGGCGCAACCTCGAATTGGACAGTCATCCCAGCGGCGATATGCGCTACACGCTCTATGGCGTGCTGGACCGGACCGCCACGGCGATGGGCAGCCGCTGTTTACGGCGTTGGATCAACCGCCCGCTGCGCGAGCATACGGTTTTGAACGCGCGATTCGCCTCCGTCGATACGCTGTTGCAACAACGACGTTACGAAATCGTGCAAAATTGTCTGCGCCGAGTCGGCGACATCGAACGCATCAGCTCGCGCATTGCATTGAAGTCGGCGCGGCCTCGCGACTTGTTGGTGTTGAGAACGACCTTGTCCGCGTTGCCCGACCTGCAGCAGCAACTGGCCGCCGCCGACAATCCCCATATCGAGTCGTTAGGCACCGCAATCGGGGAATTTCCCGAATTGCTGGCGCTATTGCATCGGGCAATAGTCGACAATCCGCCGGTATTGATACGCGACGGCGGGGTCTTGGCGCAGGGTTATCATCAAGAGCTTGACGAGCTGCGCAATCTGAGTCAAAACGCCGACCAGTTCTTGATGGACATGGAAGCCAGAGAGCGGGAAACCTCCGGCATCGCCAATTTGAAAGTCAATTACAACCGGGTGCACGGTTATTATATCGAGGTTTCCCGGCTGCAGGCCGATAAGGTGCCGGCGCATTACACGCGCAAGCAGACGCTGAAAGGCGCCGAACGCTACATCACGGCCGAACTGAAAGCCTTCGAAGACAAAGTGCTTAGCGCACGGGAAAAATCGCTGGCGTTCGAAAAGGCTTTGTATGACGAATTGCTCGACAAGATCGCCGAAGATCTGGCCATGCTGCAGCAATGCGCTTCCGCCTTGGCCGAGCTCGACGTATTGGTCAATTTCGCCGAACGGGCCGACATCCTGGATCTCACTCGGCCGACCCTGACCGACAAAGCCGGCATCGAAATCGAGGGCGGACGGCACTTGGTGGTGGAGCACGTTTCCGACATCCCGTTCGTCGCCAACGACCTGGTTTTTTCCAACCAACGCCGGATGTTGATCATCACCGGGCCGAACATGGGCGGTAAGTCGACTTATATGCGCCAATCGGCTTTGATCGTACTGATGATGCACATCGGCTGTTTTGTACCCGCCAAGTCCGCCAGTTGCGGACCGATCGATAAGATCTTCACCCGCATCGGCGCCTCCGACGATCTGGCCGGGGGCCGCTCCACCTTCATGGTGGAGATGTCCGAAACCGCCAATATCCTGCATAACGCCACCGCCAACAGTCTGATCTTAATGGACGAAATCGGCCGTGGAACAAGCACTTTCGACGGTTTGTCGCTGGCCTGGGCCTGCGCCGATTATCTCGCCAAGCAAACCAAAGCCTTCACCCTTTTCGCCACCCACTATTTCGAATTGACCACGCTCGCCGACGAACAAAAAAACATCCATAACATTCATCTCGATGCGATGGAACACGGCGACAAAATCATCTTTCTGCACGCGGTCAAAGACGGTCCTGCAAACCAAAGTTACGGCCTGCAGGTGGCATCGCTGGCCGGCGTACCGAAATCCGTCATTGCCAGCGCAAGAAACAAATTGCAACAATTGGAAGATAGCGCCTATCTGCAAAAGCAATCCGAAACCGGCAACAACCAGCTGGATTTATTTTCTTCCAAGGAATGCCACCCGCTAGTCTCCATGGTGGAAGACCTTAATCCGGACCATCTAAGCCCGCGCCAGGCACTGGATTTGTTGTACCGGATGAAGGAGATAGTCGAGCAATGACTTACATAACGTAGACTGGGTTGCCCTCGCTCCCTTCGAAGACATTGCCACCCGATTGGCGAATAAAACTAAATTTGCCTATCATGGTCTGACGAATTATGCGAAGACTACACTACAAGGGGCAGCCATGAAAGTGCTTGTCATCGGGTCCGGCATTGCCGGCGTTACCTTTGCCGAACATTTACGCAAACATTCGGGCGACGCAAGAATCACCCTGCTCACCCGGGAAAACGAAGGCTATTACTCGCGTCCTTTGCTTTCTCGTGGGTTTAGCGAACAGGATATCGAGCAAATCATCATTCTGAAAACCTACGACGAACTGCGGCAAAAAAACATCTGCATCATCAACGGCGTTACGGTCACCGCCGTCAATCCGCGCGAGCATTTTGTCGAGGTTCTAGGCATCGACGAAATCGAACGGCTCGACTACGACAGACTGGTAATCGCTACCGGGTCGGCGGCGTTCATCCCCACCCCTTTCCTGCCCTACCGAAAAAACTTCTTTCTACTCAACAGCCTGCAAGATTTAATCGCATTGCGCGGTTTCCGCCAAAGCATCCTCGAACGCCACGAAAAACCTTCCTGGGGCATCATCGGAGGCGGCCTGATCGGCTGTGAAGTGTCCTCCGACCTTGCGGTTGCGGGCGACCGGGTGACCCTTTTCCACGCCATGGACAGACTGATGGAACGGCAATTATTGGCGGGAGACTCGGAGAACTTACTGGCGGTGATGAATCGACACGCTATCGATGTCAAATTGAATCAGTCCATCCGCAGCATCGAACGACAGGGCGGCAAAACGCTCATTTGCAGCAACGAGCATTGTGAAGAATTCGCTGCCGCCATCGTTTCCTGCGGTTTCAAACCCAGAATCGACTTAGCCGAAAAAGCCGGCCTGGATACCGGTCGCGGCATACTGGTCGACCAGTTTTTACAGACCAGCAACGATCATATTTATGCTCTGGGCGACGTCGCCGAATTACCGAACGGCAAGCTCTATGCCTACGTCATCCCGATCAGGCACCAGGCCCGATGGCTGGCCGAATATTTCTGCAGCCGGCAAAACGGCCCGTGGGAACCTCCGGAATTCAGTCCGGAAGCCAAAGTTCACGGTTTCGAGGCCACCCATCCCTATCGGTTTTGATTCCTCCCGACCTGATGAATCACAGATAGTATAACGTCGCTAACAAGCTTTAGAATTGGCGTCGCGGTGCTCCAGATACTGCACGATCGCCTGCCTCAGCTCTTCGACACTGAGAAAGAACTCCGCACAGAATACGCTCGTCGGAAAGGTCACGGAAAATGCGCTCCACCATGTTCACCCAAGAGGCCGACGTGGACGTGAAGTGCAGGTAAAAACGGGGCTGTTTGGCCAACCATTCCTCGATGTTGGGATGCTTGGGCAGACACTCACCGATCAGCGTGCCCTCATGTATATTGAGGGCAACGAACAAGTTGTTGGTGCCGTGGCGTTTAGAGACTGTAGATTAAATTGTGTAACTGCCTATCCTTAATCCTTACGGTAAGAAATAGGTAGATATGAATAAAAAAGAAATCGAAGCATCGGCTTTAGAAGCGGCCGAAGGTATAAAAACTGAGCAGGACGTACATGCCGGCAGATGATGACAAAAATCACCGTCGAAGCCGCCTTGAATGCCGAACTGGAGGATCATCTCAGCTACAGTAAACATGCCCATTCCTCCATTGAAAACAGCCGCAATGCTGCGAAAGGCCGCTCGGCGCTACGCCGATCTGGGACTAGAAATCTTCACTTCGCTGCCGCTCCG
>JBNLFT010000120.1:0-8052 GCA_050305675.1 Methylococcaceae bacterium | reverse complement strand
CGATTGCCGTTAAAGTCGATTATTTCCATCATCCCTTCCGCAATGATGAAACTGACGCCGTTTGCGCTATCGGTAAACGTGTTTGGCGAAGTACCGTCGCTGCAAGCGCGAATAGTCGGATAATTCGTAAAATCTATACAAGTCATGGCTATCCTCCAACGCTGATAAAATACGGCCAATCCGGCCTTTTTTCATAGGGTTTCAAAAAGTCGGGTACGAAATTCGTCGTCGGCCAACCCCAACTTTTAAAAACCTTATATAGTCCCGACGCTAACTGTCTTGTTCTTACTCCGGACATTTCGGAATTTCTGGAAAATCGGACGAAGAAGATTGGACAAACATCACAAATGCCTTCGCAAGCTCTGGCTTGAGTGATTTCGTTCGAGACTCGAAGTCCGATTTTTCAGAAAGCCTTTCAGGGACAAACTTTACCGGGTTAAGATAATCCCCGTTAAACCCTGTGCCTGGGTATTCGTACTTTTGGTTAAATTCCAAAACCGTCTTTGTGAAATATCCGGGTCAGCTCGGATACCCAATAATCCGGCTGCGATTCGGGATCAACACGCCTCTGGCTTTAAGATCCGTTTGCCCACCTCCATTGCTTCGGTTGTAACGGACACAGACGGTTGAAGGAGTAACACCGACAACCAGAGCGTATTCGAAATCGTGCCCGGCGGAATGTCGCCAGTAGCTGCCGTCCGCCAACTCTCGCGACGAAACCCTGTCGCCAATTTGAAGACCGTGAAATCCGCTCGGGATGGTGAAAATTGCTTGTTGTTTGCTGTTATCCACGCCGACTCCGAGGAACTCGATCGCGGGCGGATTTTGATTTAGGTTAATCGTGGATAGCCCCGAAAATGCGTCGATATGGGACAGCTTGGAGTAATGTGCCGTAATGCCAACGTTGTCGATCAACTTTCCCGACGCATTGGGATCAGTGATGCCGGTCCCGAAGTAGTACACCGACACGCTGTCGGAGGTGGTAGCCGTTATGCGTCCGAACGAAAAATCGTTCTCCGCTTTCCAGCCGCTTCCGCCGGCATCGCACTTCGAACGGATTTGTTGGCCGACTCGAAAATGGTGAGGTGAAGTCACCTTGAACGTGGCATCGTTTCCGGCGACCGATACCCCTTGGAAATCCGCGGGGCGTTCCGGGGCGCTTACGGTCGTGTGTTTCAAATGCGGATTCAATCCGGTGTGCGTACAATCCAGGTGGTCCAAGCAAACGTCTGAGCTATTGGTAACAAATATTCCGTAAAAGTTCGCCGCCTGCCCGGAGCGAATCGACAGATAAGGCATATCCAACCGATCACAGCGATTTATTTCCACCGGATAATCGGCTAAATGTCCGGAGATTCGATTGTAAGGCGCTTTGATGTCCGCACATTCGGAAATCTTAATCATTTTCGCATGCGGATCCGGCAAGGGAGCCGGGGCTCCCCGGTCGAACCAGCTCGGCATCATCGTCTCCGTCGACCAATTATTGTGGCTTAAAGAGCAGCGTACCGAACCTTCAAACGTAACCACGAAATAGTGCTCCTGTGCGCCGAACCGGCGCGGCAGCAGAAACTGACAGTTGGTAACCTGTATTGATTCGCATTGATTGATAATTATGGCTTGGGCGGGTTCGTACCAGATGCAGTTCGCGATATTTCCCCCGATCACGAATCGGTTAAAAAATACCGGCCCGGCGTTTCTAAAATTACAGTTTTCGATCTGGATCCCTGCACTAAACACTCCTCCCCCCGGATCAACCAAAATCGAGTTGCCGACGATATTTCGAAACGAGCAACCGCTAACCAACAGATTTTTATCCGGCGGGTAGGAACCACCTTCCGCGTATATGTGGATAGCTTCTTTGCCGCATTGATTTAACTCGCAATTGATAATCCGAAAATCCGGGCCCGCATGAGGAGCCGAATAGAAGAAATGGGAAGAAAATGAGCGATTGCTTTGGATAAAACATCTGTCGAACCAATACGCACCTCCCTGCATATAAGCTAAACCATCATTTCCTCCTCCGCCAAAATTAAGAACCTTGCAATCCCGAAAGACGCACCGAGATTGGTGCGTGTCTCCTCGGGAACTGTAGCTTGGCCCCGCGATTTCTCCCCATCTAACGACTCCGTCCCAAGTCACGCGATCGTACACGTGGTCTTCATTACCTAACCCGGCCTCGCCATAGCAAAAATCCATGGAATTGTAGGCTTGAGGCATTTTTTCCAACAAGACGCCTCCGTTAGGCAACCATTGCCACGTTCCTCCGGACATAGCCACCCTGTCTGTCCTGAAGAAATGAAATACATAGAGCAGAGAATTGCTTTTATCGGACGAGCACGGAATCATTCCGCTCATAATGCGTATTTTCGCACCTGGATGCATTCTCCATTCGAAGGAGATATCCCGAGCGTCGAGCAACGCTTTGCGGTTGGGTCCGGCCGGACCCAAGTGCCCGGAAAATCTGGGATCGTCTTCGCCGCCGACGACGATGTTGTAGTCGCCTGTAGGGACGTAGACCGCATGCTCTTGCTCCGTGAAAGCTCTCTTCAGGGCGTCGAAATCGTCGTGTATGGCCCTGAAGTCTCCGGTCGCCGAAGAGTTGTCGGCAAGAACGAGCAGCTGATTCTGTAGCACCGAAACCACTCGCGTTCTTAACCAATCTCTTCCCGAAGACGCCGGCGCCAATAACGGAACCGTAAGCTGCGACTCCGCCCACAGCAGATGCTTGTCGTATACCTCCTCGCCTGGGCCTAGCGGCCAACTCGGCGCGTGCGTGCCGCTGATTCGGTCGGCCCTTGCTGCGATACATTGATATGCGCGGCCGTTTGGCGTTTCGGGCAAAACCCATTCGCCGACATTGTACGTTTGATTAGGCCGCCACATCAGGGTACGCGGCCGATTTGGCATCGCCGGGCCTTGTTTGTCACGCGGTGCCGCACCTTTATCTTGCCACGAGTTTTCCAGCCCACTCACCAGGGCGATCAAATTGTCATTCGAGTCGTAAATAGCGTAGGCCCCGGCGCCGGATATACTGTTCCAAGAGAGCGTGCCGAAGCCGGGGGACGAAATTTTTTCCGAGGCGGCCGAGTGCCCACCATTCGGAGTAAGCGCGGCTACCGAGTAGCTATAGGTAGCAGATCCGCCCGCTCCCGACACGCTCAACGTGGGAGCCGGGAGCCCTTGGTCCGGTCCGGCATGCTGTAGCAAAATTCCGTGGCCGTCGTCCGACGGCGGAAATGACTGCGACCGACCGCTAAAATCGTGATCCGTCGAGAACGCAATAATGGGACTGTCCGCCTGGGCGGATACCGCAAACTGGCGGCGACTCCCGCTTGCCCCAAACTTTTTAACATTGATCATGACGACCTCATGAATTCGGATCAGGTTTACCAAACTTTCGGATCGAGCTTCGGCAAAATATCTGCAGCCACACCGTTAGCCCTGCAAAGCCAGCTTGATCTAAAAAGGAGGGTTGTTTAACGGGGGAATGATCTCTTTCCTCGCCACCGAAGACCGCGAGCTTTCGATCGCCTTTCCTCCTCGATATGAAAAACGCGAAGTCTAACACTCAAAGCCGATCGCCCATCCTAGACTTGAGGAATAACATAGAATGACTAACCGATAACTAACGGTTTACGAAAAATTGCGAAAATTGGCTCAGGATAGGAAACTTTTGCTGAAATCGTTCAACGGGTATCGTTACATCGGTCGAAGTTGGCCGATAGAATTGGCTCAGCAGGATTAAACGGTTGTCAACCCAATAAGGACTGGTTTCCTGTGAAGTTTTAAAGTCATCGACAGCCATGGTTATCGAAGCGGCAAGGAGCAACCCGGCGTAAGTTCAAAGCCGTTAAGCCCTGCCAAACGGGCAATTAAATTGCGTTAAATTTTCGCCAGATTACAACGACCGGTAAATCCTAACGCTCTTTTCGTCGAGCCGTAGCTCCGGATGTTCGGCGACTAAATCATAATATTGGCCGTAAACACGACGCGCTTCGTTGTTCAGGCCCAATTCTTTGTAACAAACCATCAATCTTTGATAAAAGTATTCGGCAAATTCGTCAACGGAGAGTCCGTTGAGGTAGCAATCGACGGCATGTTGCCACTGTTCCCGTTCTTCCCAATAACGACCCAAACGCGATGTCAAAGCCAAGAATTTTCGATGCAAGCGTTGCCGCATCGGCAAACACCAGCCTAAACAAATCTCGCTACTGAACAACGGTCCTTTATAGAGCGCCAACACCTTTTCCATTTGCCCGGGCTTGATAATTTTTTTCCCCGCCAGTCGCTCGAACGCCCAAGCGTCAACCCAACAATAACGGGGATCGAGGCTAAGCAAACCTTCGCTCAAATTGATAGCCTGGCGTTTTCCAAACAATTCGCGTAATCGTTTCAACGCCATGTTAAAAGAGGCGTGGGCTGCATCCGCTTCGGCGTTCGGCCATATGCAATCCATCAATCGATTGATATTGACGTCGCGTCCACCCAACGAGATCAAAGCCCGAAGCAATTCCAGCGGGCGTTTTTGCGATTTGCCGGAAAACTGTAAAGGTTGCTCGTTGATGACGAGATTGAAACGACCCAAGGTATAAATCCGGTAGGTCCAAGGCCAGTTTTCCAGATGAACAGGAGCCTCCTCGGGGATAAAGCAACGTTTCTTGATCAATTGCCTGACATAGTCGACTTCGATATCGTTTTCCAAAGCGCGAATGAACAAACGCGAAACGACCCGGCGAGACCACCAAGGCCAATTGACCCAACCGCGAGTTCGACAGAATCGGAGTATCGTTTGCAACTTACGGTTTTCAGTGGCTTCGATCGGTTGGTCGAGTTCAATTTCGGCTGCCGGCATCAACGCTTGCAATAACGTATTACTGCTTCTAAAGGTTTTCCCATATTTTTCGACTTGCGCCAGGCAATCCAGAGCCAGTTGTTCGTTACCGTTGGCATATTGAGCCTGGCCCACGGCAGCTAACGTAACACCGATGCCCCAAATAGAACCCGCTTTTTTAGAATAGTCCAACGCTAATTCGGCATGCTCCAGCATTGCCGGTTTATCCGATTTATGAAAAGCGACGATGAATCGCTGATAATGATAATGAGCCGCATCCAAAAAGCGCTGGGTGTCCAATACCCCGGCCATAATATCCAGATTGCGCTCCGCCCCCTTTATATCGTCCGATGTCAATTTTGCCCAGGTGATTTGAGCAAGCAACATGAAATTCCAATTCCGAATTCCGGTTTCCTCGGCGACCGCCAAACCTTTTCTGGCATTTCCCTCGCAATTCTCGATTTCACCTGCCATCCAATAATAAACCGCCAATATCGCGTGGCGGGTTATCCTGATAAACGGCGCAATTTTGCCGCTTTGCACGGGGGAGTCCAATTGCTTTACCAACGTGGAGGCCTTGGTTAAATTAAGATTCCACCACGAATAATATAAAATCAGATGGTTGGCTATTTGGGTTCGCAGACACAAGTCGTGGCTTAAGATCATATATTGTTCGAGTTTATCGACCCAATATTCGCGGTCGGGATGTTCAGGTTTCCGGTACATCATCGCGGAAAAAAAACCGGCCGCCACTTTGATTTCGATTTCGGGAGAAGGAAATCGTGGATTCTGTTTGATCAATTCATCCATTTCCGTAATCCAACGGTCCAACGGCGTGAAGTCACCCCATTGAAAGATGTATGAATCCACTATTCCGCACCAGGCAAGACACTGACCGCTACGGTCGTTTGTACGCTTGAACAATCGATAGCTCTGATCAAGATATTGCCTGGCCGCTACAAAGTCCATGGGAAACCGGCACAACCCCAACCAATACAAACACCAAGGCTGCGCCGTCAGTTGCCGATGAGGAATCGCCAGCAACCATTTTTGCAGACTCATGCCCCGCCCTTGCTCGATATAAGACTTGGCTTGTCCCAGGATGAATTCGATCGATCTATTCCAATCTTTAGCCTTCAGTAAAAATTCGATTGCTTGGTCTATCTGACCGGATTTAGCCAGAATATCCGCCGCGATACGTTGCAGCTTGATCACGTATTTGGGCGAAAATACCTGGCTCACTCTCGATCTTAAGAAAGTCCGAAACAACGGATGGTATTCATACAGCAATACGGGATATGTATGTTTTGCCGTAAAAAAATTACTTCTGCTCAACCCTTCAAGAATGAATTCGGCCCGATGCGATCCCGACAAATCCGCAGCCGCCTGAGGCGTGAATTTATTCAGCAACGCCGTTTTTAATAAAAACTGCTGTATGTCGGGTTCGGAACGATTGAAAATTTCCACGGCAAAATAGTCGAACACGACCTGCAAATTACTGTCTAGCTCGAAATTCGGCAAACTTTCGCCGGGCTTCACTTGCTCCGACAATAATATCTGCCCGGCGACCCATCCTCGTGTAAGACGAAAAATCGACAACAATTGCTGTTTGCGAAATTTCCGGCCGTAACGTAACCTTCCCAATGCCACGCTTTCGATTTCGGACAACTGAATATCTTCGGCATCCAGCAATGTTAACTCGGCATTGGCACGCAAACGGGAAAAACTCGGCGGAGGCGGAGAACGGCTGAGGACGACAATGCAAATCCCTTGCGGAACTTCGGCAAACGCCAGAGGCAGTAGCGCGTTTAACGGATTGTCCTCGGCAATATCCTGATAATTATCGAAAACCAACAGCGCGGGTGACGATAACGATTCAAACAGCGTTCGAAAATAGTTCCGGAAAAAGATAGATAGTTCACCCAAATATTCGGCGGTCAGCAAAGGTAGTTGACCCGAGTCGCGGAAGGCGGCTTGCTGTCCCATGAAATAGCAAAAAGACGCAATATCGTTGTCGCCTTCGTCCATTTGGTACCATAGCGAAGGCAATCCCATCTCTTTGATATAGCTGGCGATCAACGTAGTCTTGCCGCTTCCGGCCGGTGCCGATAACCATATGGTTTTCGTGTGCCGGGCGATATCTAACGTCTTGAACAAACGTTTTCTGAGATAGACGTTTGTTAACCTTGGCATCGACAATTTGCTAAGAGTAGGCTCGCTGCTCATTGTAGTTTTTGTTGTTATTCTCTTCGTCGCAGGAAACGTTCAGCGAAGCAACACTAAGTTGAGTGATGCCATCGAAAAAATGACTTCTTTGACACTCTTGAAAGCTCTGGACTACAAACCGGGGAACTCAGGGGCATGTTAACCAAGCATCTTATTAGAAGCAAGTGTAAATCCTTATGGACCTTAAGCGCTATACAACAATGATGTAGTCACCTCCCATGCACACTCCCGACTGACCGCCTAGGAAGAACAAAAGAGTTCGCCGCTTTACGCTACCGTAACCTTAAAATCTCCCGTGCTGCAACTAACTGCACGCGGCAAAAGCAGGCCCGGATATTTCATCAAGGCGATGAAATTTCTTAAAGTTCGGACGAAGAAGGTTGGACAAACCGTACCAGGTAAGCATGTCCCCCTACTTAGACTCATCGCCTTGGCTTTCAATGCTTGTTTTAAACATTTAGGCCGCCGTTGTGAAATATCCGGGCTAGGTTTCGATGCGCGGGTCCTACAGTGTTTAAAAAATAGAACACCATCGACCTTGTAGCCAACATGTGAGAATGACACCCTGCTGCATCGAAGCCGCGGCAGAAACAACTGCGGAACGCCATCCATGCTATCTAATGCGGTTTCTTGTCTTCATACAATTCTTTACAATTGAATACGAATTTAAACAAACCGACACAGCGACAAGCGTGAAAGAATCGTCGCGCCCCACAACCCGTGAATTCCAATGACTTACATCTGTCCCATCTGCCAACAACCGCTGCTGCAACATCAAGCCTCCAACGGTTATTTCTGCCGAAACAAACACCACTTCGACCTGGCGAAAGAGGGGTATTTGAACCTGCTGCCGGTTCAATATAAAAAGTCCAAGGAGCCGGGCGACAGCCGGGCCATGATGCGCTCGCGGCGCAATTTTCTCGAGGCCGGTTTCTACCGGCCATTGGCCCTGGCGATCGCGGAGTTCATCGACCGCCACAGAACACCGCAAGCGC
>JBNLFT010000119.1:0-8089 GCA_050305675.1 Methylococcaceae bacterium | reverse complement strand
TGCGGCGACTCCGCAGGGTCCAGCGGATAATAATAAAACGACCAATCGCCGGTGGAGCGACGGTAACGCCCGATGCGGACATGGTTCGCCGGGTCGTTTTTCCATTCGCGCTGGAACACGACGAACAACGTTTCCTCGTTGCCGGCGCCGACCGAAGCCACGCCCTGAAATCCGAAAGCGGTCTGTTGAGCATTGGTCTCATCGGGCAGGCGAACGACTTCGTCGATATCGCCGTCCGGGCCGGCATGAAGCAGCAGGTTGCGGCCGGCCGCCGAGCCGTCGCCTTCGGACGCAATCCAAAACCCGCCTTCGGCACTGTTGCTAATGCCTTCGGGGTCGAGATTGACGGTATGGTCCGCATTGACCAGCCGCGGATCGGCCGCGGCCAGCTTGCCCCGGCTATCGGTCAGTACGATTTCCGCGTTGATGATCGCCGGCTTCCGCCCGGTATCCAGTTTGTAGATTCGGCTACGCCCGAAAAAACCGTCGTGCACCGCATAAGCCGTATGCGCCTCGTACGGATCCGTGCTCAGCCCCGATAACGCCCCCCAAGGGATCGGCGTTCCGTCCTCCCGGTTGGCGGACAAGACGGTCGGATACGCCGCGGCCTTTTCCTCCAAGCGGTATACGGTCAATCCGCCGCGGATGCCGGCCTCGCGCCGGTCCACTTCGCTCGCAGCGATCAAAAGGCCGCGTTCCGGAATGGCCTTGACGCCTTCCGGCCCGACACCGGCCGGCAGGGTCTGGTGCAATTCGAACGTTCTGCCGCCCTGCTTTACTCGGTATACGAACACGACGTTGGCCCGTTCCGAGGTGACAAACAAAAAGCTGTCGTTGCCGTAGCGGCCGACGGCGACATTTTCCGGCTCGATACCCTTGTTTTCGGAACGACTGTCCGGATAATGACCCAGGCGCACCGCCTGATGTTCCAGAGCGTTGCCGGCGCTGAAAACATCCCGCCCCCGATCGTCGAATACGCTGAAATCGCGGCTGCCGCCCTCCAGATCGCCCTCGTTCGCGGTCACGAACAAGCGATTGTTCAGCCAGGCCACGCCGTCGGGTTCGCGTACGCGCCCCGGTTGGCTTCCGGCCAGGCTAATCTGGGCAGGCTGTTCCTCGCGAATATCGATGTCGAACAAATCGACGGCCCCCGCGCTGAAATGATCGACGATGCGTCCGCTCGGCAAATCGATCAGCACCAGGTAATTGTTTTCCTGCAAAGTCACCACTGCGATGTTTCGCTCGTTGATCGCAACGTATTCGGGCTCGGCGTCGCCCGGATAGTGAAAAGCGATCCCGGTCAAATCGACGCGACGCAGCCGCCATTGCTCGGGATTGCCGGAGAGATCGACTATGACCAGAAAGCCGCTCGGGCCTTGCGGCATGGCGCCGCCTTGGAAATTCTCATCGCGCTGGTTTTCGATGACGATCGCGGCGTAGCGGCGATCGGGGCTGACGGCGACGGCATCGGGCTGTCCGCCTAAGTCGATGACTATCGGCACCCGGCGGTTTTCGATATCGACGACCCACAATTGGCCGGCGGGATCGAGAAATCCGGCCGACTTGTCGACCACGACCAGCGCGTGTTTCCCGGCCACGGCAACCGACGTCGGTTCGCCGTCGACGTCGATCGTCCCGAGAGCCCCGGGACGGGCCGGGTCGGTGATATCGACGAAACCGACCCGTCCGCCGACGCCGTCGGTATAAATCAGGGTATTGCCGTCCTGATCGACATCGACGATCTCGGAGCCGCTCGGCCGATCGACAGCCGCGTTAAGATAGGCGGGAAAAAAGGCAATCCGTTGAAAGAATTTTTCCGAACTGCCGTGTCCTTGCGGGTATTGCTGGTCGGCGAAGACGCCCGCGGAAAACAGTAAGAATCCAAGCGAACAACAAACAAACCAACAAAACCGGCGACGATATATATAAGGCATAGACGATGTCAGAACTAACAGTCGCCGGACTATAGCGGAGAAATGTTACATTAATATGACAATGCGTTCGACATCCAACCCGAGCGCGAACAACCGAAAATACCTCGCTTCGGCAAGACGAACCGCGCCACAGTCATTTCCTACCGTTACACTAGGTTTATGGTGCGTTTCATATCTCTTTTCAATCATCTTTTCCTAATTCATATTCCCTTATCATTGTCAACCTTATTTTTACAAAACACTTTATTAACTCATTCGGAATAACAGTCAGTTAGCCAACGGATATTTCCCGTTTGCCCTATTTCCCTTACGCAAAGCGGCGTTATTCGGCGCCGACAAAACCCTCACCGGCCCCGTCCCGTCTCGATTCCAGGCCGCTTCCGGCGGCGGTTTAAATTGCATGCCTAGGTTTGTTTATGATTAAATGTCCGGCACTCTTAAATCATTAACGGTGTACTGATGCAGGATTATCATCTTCAGAAAGACGTGGTGGCGAAAGTGTTGGCCGAACACGAATCGATGCCAGGAAACTTGTTGCCTGTGTTGCACGGAATTCAGGATGCCCTGGGCTATATTCCACAAGGTGCGGTTCCCGATATCGCCGATGCGCTGAATCAATCGATCGCCGAAATACACGGCGTTATCAGTTTTTACCACTATTTCCGGCAAACCCCACCCGGCAAAAACACCCTCCGCATCTGCCGCGCCGAATCCTGCCAGGCCATGAACAGCAAGGCGCTGGAAGAACATGCAAAAACCCGACTGAATATCGACTGGCACCAAACCAGCGCCGACGGCGAGTTTTCCTTGGAGCCGGTTTACTGCCTCGGCAACTGCGCCTGCTCACCCTCCGTTACGATCAACGACGAAGTATACGGACGCGTCACACCGGACCGATTCGACCAACTGATCGCCGAGCATAGGAGCGCCAAATGACCAGAGTGTTTATTTCACGCGATTCCACCGCGTTGTCGCTGGGCGCCAATCAGGTCGCCGCCGCGCTGCAACAAGCCGCCGACGCACAGGATATCGAAATCGTACGCAACGGATCGCGCGGGATGTTCTGGCTGGAGCCGTTGATCGAAGTCGAAACCGCGCAAGGCCGAGTCGCCTACGGCCCGGTTCAACCTGGCGATCTTCCCGGACTCTTGCAAGCCGGAATGCTGGAGGGCAAGGAACACGCATTGTCCCTGGGTGACATCGAGCAACTGCCGTATTTCAAAGACCAAAACCGGCTGACCTTCGCCCGCGTCGGCATCACCGATCCCGTTTCGTTGGACGATTATCTGGCCCACGACGGCTACCGCGGCCTGAACAACGCATTGAACATGGCGCCACAAGAAATCGTGCAACAAGTGACCGATTCCGGTCTACGCGGCCGCGGCGGCGCGGCCTTCCCCACCGGAATCAAATGGAACACGGTATTGAACGCGCCCGCCGAGCAGAAATATATCGTCTGCAATGCCGACGAAGGCGATTCCGGCACGTTTTCCGACCGCATGATCATGGAGGGCGACCCGTTCGTGCTGATCGAAGGCATGACCATCGCCGGGCTGGCGGTCGGTGCCACCCAAGGCTATATTTACCTGCGCGTCGAATACCCGCATGCCGGTGCGGCACTGAACGAAGCCATCGAAAAGGCCTATGCCGCCGGTTATCTGGGGAACGACATACTCGGCAGCGGCAAGGCTTTCCATTTGGAAGTCCGTCGCGGTGCCGGCGCCTACATTTGCGGCGAGGAAACCTCGTTGCTGGAAAGTCTGGAAGGCAAACGCGGCCTGGTCCGCTTCAAACCGCCGCTGCCGGCGATCGTCGGCCTGTTCGGCAAGCCGACCATCGTCAACAACGTGATCTCGCTGGCCTCGGTTCCGATCATCCTGGATAAGGGCGGCGATTACTACCGCGATTACGGTATGGGCCGTTCGCGCGGCACCCTGCCGCTGCAACTGGCCGGCAACATCAAACGCCCCGGACTGTTCGAGGCCGCGTTCGGCCTGACCCTGCGCGAGATTTTGTACGATTACGGCGGCGGCTCGGCCAGCGGCCGACCGATCCGCGCGGTCCAGGTGGGAGGCCCGCTGGGCGCTTACCTGCCGGAATCGCAATTCGATACCCCGCTCGATTACGAAGCCTTCAGCGCCATCTCCGCGGTCGTCGGGCATGGCGGCATCGTGGTTCACGACGACACCGTCGACATGGCCGAAATGGCGCGTTACGCGATGGAGTTCTGCGTGGAGGAGTCCTGCGGCAAATGCACGCCGTGCCGGATCGGCTCGACCCGCGGCGTCGAGGTGATCGATAAGATCGTCAACGGCATACAAAAAGACATGAACACCGAACTGTTGCGCGACCTGTGCGACACCATGATCAGCGGCTCGCTATGCGCGATGGGCGGCATGACGCCTTTTCCGGTGCTCAGTGCGTTGAATCATTTCCCCGAAGATTTCGGCCTCGACACGGCCGTCGATGCAGCCTGAAACAAGCAGGAGAACAGTCATGAGCATGAATAACGAAATAGATTACGGGACCCCGGCCAGCAGCTCCGGCAAACAGGTCACGCTGGAAATCGACGGTCGCCAAGTCACGGTTGCGGAAGGCACGTCGGTGATGCGTGCGGCGGCCGAGGCCGGCCTCAGCATCCCCAAATTGTGCGCGACCGACAGCCTGGAGCCGTTCGGCTCGTGCCGCATGTGCCTGGTGCAAATCGAAGGCGCGCGGGGTTATCCGGCGTCCTGCACGACGCCGGTCGCCGAAGGCATGAAAGTCTGCACCCAAAACGACAAGCTGGCCAACATTCGCCGCGGTATCGCCGAGCTTTATATTTCCGACCACCCTCTCGATTGTTTGACCTGCTCGGCCAACGGCAACTGCGAATTGCAGGATACCGTCGGCCAAGTCGGCCTGCGCAAAGTACGCTACGGCTACGAGGGCGACAATCACCTGTCGGCGAGCAAGGACACCAGCAACCCGTATTTCAGTTTCGATCCGTCCAAATGTATCGTCTGTTCGCGATGCGTCAGAGCCTGTGAAGAGACCCAGGGCACATTCGCCCTGACCATCGACGGACGCGGCTTCGAATCCACCGTTTCTCCCGGCCAAAAACAGGATTTTCTGGACTCCGAATGCGTCTCTTGCGGCGCTTGCGTGCAAGCCTGCCCTACCGCGACGCTGATGGAAACCTCGGTGATTCAATTCGGCCAACCGGACGAAAGCGTAATCACCACCTGTGCCTACTGCGGCGTCGGCTGCTCGTTCCGCGCCGAAATGAAAGGCGAACAGGTCGTGCGCATGGTGCCCGACAAGAACGGCCAAGCCAACCACGGCCATTCCTGCGTCAAGGGCCGCTTCGCCTTCGGCTATGCAACGCACAAAGACCGCATCACCACGCCGATGATCCGCGAAAACATCAGCGATCCGTGGCAGGAAGTCAGCTGGGAGGAAGCGATCGATTTCGCCGCCGGTAAACTGAAGAGCCTGCAATCCAAATACGGCCGCGACTCGATCGGCGGCATCACGTCGTCGCGTTGCACCAACGAAGAGACGTATCTGGTGCAAAAACTGGTTCGCGCCGGTTTCGGCAACAACAACGTCGATACCTGCGCGCGGGTCTGCCATTCGCCGACCGGTTACGGGCTGAAGACGACGCTCGGCACCTCGGCCGGCACGCAGCCATTCGACAGCGTCATGGACGCCGACGTCATCATGGTGATCGGCGCCAACCCCACCGACGGCCATCCGGTATTCGGTTCGATGATGAAACGCCGCATCCGCGAAGGCGCCAAACTGATCGTGGTCGACCCGCGCGACATTAATCTGGTCAAGTCGCCGCACGTCAAAGCCGATTATCATTTAAAACTTCGCCCCGGAACCAATGTCGCTCTGGTCACCGCGTTAGCCCATGTCATCGTCACCGAAGGCCTGGCTGACGAACGTTTCGTCGACGAACGCTGCGATATCGAGTCCTACCAAAAATGGAAAACCTTCGTCGCCAAAGCCGAAAACTCTCCGGAAGCGACGGCCGAAATCACCGGCGTCTCGGCCGAAGCGGTACGCGCGGCGGCCAGACTCTACGCCACCGGCGGCAACGGCGCGATATACTACGGCCTGGGTGTTACCGAGCACAGCCAGGGCTCGACCACGGTGATCGGGATCGCCAACCTGGCGATGGCGACCGGCAATATCGGCCGCGAAGGGGTCGGCGTTAATCCGCTACGCGGTCAAAACAACGTCCAGGGTTCCTGCGACATGGGGTCGTTCCCGCACGAATTCGTCGGTTACCGCCACGTGTCGGACATCGAGACCCGCACGCTGTTCGAACAGGCCTGGAATGTCGAACTGCAGGCCGAACCCGGCCTGAGGATCCCGAACATGTTCGCCGCAGCGATCGACGGCAGCTTCAAGGGCTTGTACGTGCAGGGCGAGGACATCGCCCAATCCGACCCCGACATTCAGCACGTGCACCACGCGCTGCGGGAAATGGAATGCATCATCGTCCAGGACTTGTTCTTGAACGAAACCGCCAAATTCGCCCACGTGTTCCTGCCGGGCTCGTCTTTCCTCGAGAAAAACGGCACCTTTACCAACGCCGAACGGCGCATTTCACCCGTTCGCAGGGTCATGACGCCGCTGGGCGGCAAGGAAGACTGGCAAGTGACCCAGGAGTTGTCCAACGCCTTGGGCTATCCGATGAACTACAGCCATCCGTCCGAAATCATGGATGAGATCGCCAGCCTGACGCCTCAATTCGCCGGCGTCAGCTACGAAAAAATCGAACGCATGGGCAGCATCCAATGGCCGTGCAACGACGAAACACCGGACGGCACGCCGACCATGCACGCTAATGAGTTCATCCGCGGCAAAGGACGTTTCATGCTGACCCAATACGTTCCGACCGACGAACGGACCAGCCGCAAGTTCCCGCTGATCCTGACCACCGGACGGATTTTGTCGCAATACAACGTCGGCGCGCAAACGCGGCGCACCGACAACGTAGTCTGGCACGAGGAAGACCGGCTGGAAATCCATCCGCACGACGCCGAACAACTTGGCATCGGCGACGGCGAATGGGTCGGCGTCAAGAGCCGTTCCGGCGAAACGGTGCTCAGGGCGCTGATCACCGAGCGCATGCAGCCTGGTGTCGTCTACACGACGTTCCATTTCCCTCATTCCGGGGCCAACGTCATCACCACCGACAACTCGGACTGGGCGACCAACTGTCCGGAATATAAAGTCACCGCCGTACACGTCGAAAAAGTCACGCAACCGTCGGAATGGCAACAGCAATACCAAAGCTTCAGCGAACAGCAGCAATCGCTGTTGGCCAACCGCATCGCGGCCCACGAACACGAGTGACGAATGGACGGCATGCCAGGCGAATTGGGCTGGTCCGGTTACACCCAAGGCACGGTGGACAGTTGGCAGGGGGCCGAGCACGACCGCAAGGAAGATTTTGTCGCCGTAGAAGCGCCGGTGGTGCTGGTCTACAACGGAAAACCGCATGTCGTGATGCTGGTGACGCCGTTGGACCTGGAGGACTTCGCGTTGGGTTTCAGCCTGACCGAAGGCATCCTGCGGCACCCCTCGGAAATGCTCTCGTGCCGGGTGTTGCAGCGCGCCAAGGGTATCGAAGTCAGGCTACGGATCCCGGAACAGCGTGCCGCCTGCATGGTGGACAAAGGCCGTAATATGACCGGCCGCACGGGTTGCGGCCTGTGCGGCTCGACCACGCTGGAGCAAGCCATCAGGCAGCCGCCTCCGGTGGGCTCTGGGCCTACCGTCGACGCCGGGGACATGATGTCGGCGTTGAACGAAATGCGCCAACAACAAACTCTGAATCAGCTGACCGGTTCGGTACACGCGGCCGCCTGGCTGATACCGGGGCAAGGCATCGTCATGGTTCGGGAGGATGTCGGCCGCCATAATGCGCTGGACAAACTGATCGGCGCAATGACCCGGACCGGCCGGGCCTTCGACGAGGGCTGTCTGTTGGTCACCAGCCGCGCCAGTTATGAGATGGTGCAAAAAGCGGCCAGTGTCGGGGTCACCGTCATGGCGGCCATCTCGGCGCCGACCGCATTGGCGATCGAACTCGCGCAGGATTGCGGCCTGACTCTAGTCGGCTTCGCCCGCAACGACAATCACGTCATCTACACGCA
>JBNLFT010000118.1:0-8144 GCA_050305675.1 Methylococcaceae bacterium | reverse complement strand
ATAGCGTCGACCAATGCCAGTTGCTCGCTCCGGTAAGCGATTTCGGCGCCGTTCTTCAGCTCCCGGTACTCGATAGCGAGCGCGCCGGCATCGGCGTTGCGTAATTCGGCCAGCCCAGGCATGTGCTCGCCATGAATCGCGGCCGGGTCGGCGAAATTGCCCTGTTCGAATTCGGCGGCAATCTTGGTCAGATGATCGCGAATCAAGGCAATTTGGCTATCGTCGAGCGGATCTTTGGCGACCACCTGCTGGATGCCGCCCTGCTCGGTCTTGGAAAACACATGCACGGTCCGTTCCAGCGAGAATGGCATGATTCGGAGGCCCTTTTCGGCGACTTCATCGAGCCGGTTCGGCGTTGCCGGTTCCACGGCCGAAAGCCTGGCGGGTAAAATGGCGATACCGACCGCCGTCACTATGAGTAAAAGTTTCATGGTCATCGAATATCTTCGAGCGCGGGTTTGTCGATGCTGGCGTACTGGCGGCGAATTTCAATCAATCCTTGGCGATTGAATTCGGCGACCATTCGGCTGGCGGTTTCGGTCGAGATCGCCAATATGGCACCGATATCCTCCCGGGCAGGCAGAAAACAACCGTTGCCGGCGTCTTCGGCCAGATATAGCAGCAATTTTGCCAGCCGTCTTCTGGCGTTTCCGACCGCGAATTCGGTCAGCCAGCGGTCGGCATCGCTCTGTACGTTGTGCCAGCGCCGTGTCAATTGGCGGTAGAGGCGCGGCGAGCGGGCATTCAAACGGTCGACGTTGTCTTTCGGAATGCGGCACAGAGTGCAGTCTCGCAAGGCCACCGCTTGTTGCAGATAGGGGACGCCGTTCAGAGCCTCGATTCCGGCCAGGTCGCCCCGCCGCAAAAGGCGTACGATCCGGTAACTGCCGTCCGGAAAAAAACGGACTAATTTCAGCAGTCCGGAGCGGACGGTATAGACGAATTGGGGGCGATCGCTTTCCCGGTAGAGGATATCGCCGGCCGGCAGCTCGATATCGTCTATCGGCAGATGCAGCAGTTCGAAATCTTCGCGCCGCAAATCGGCAAACAAGACCAGATTCCGAATGCCGCAATCCAGGCATTTTTCAGTGCCGTTCCAGGCAAGCTCGATTTCATTAGGTTTCATCGTTTCAACGTTAACCGCAAGCATTGCGGCTTGATTCCGGGAATTTTGGTGGAAATTGTAGGCGTCGCCGATGTTTGCCTTAACGGCTGCCGAATCTAACTATGTTTTTTAACGGATTGTCGTTAAGGCAAATGCCGCATTTCCAAGTGCGGGTAAGCCGTGTTGCCGAAAAAACACGGTTAAGCAAAAGATACGCCATCAAATCTACTCGTATTTTACCGACCTTTCCGTCTTTGCCCGATTGATATTTGTCAATTGGGTTTCCGTGCTCTTCATTTTACAGTTTTATCGAATGCATCGGATTCGGATGCTATCGATTGAATCACCAGGGAGCGCTAAGATGAAACAGAAAAACACAACGCGTGCGGGAGTTTGCCTGATCGCGGTCGTCGGCGTGCCCGCCCAAGCGTTGGATTTGGCGGATGCGGATAAAGAAATGCTGCCGACCATGGTCGTCGAAGGCGATATCCTGACCCCGGATCTCGTCGGAATCAAGCCGGATCTGGGTGGCATCAACGATGCGGCGGTACTTTTGCAGCAAGTGCCGGGCGCCAATGTCAACTCCAACGGACCGTTGTCCGGTATCGCTCAATACCGGGGATTGTTCGGTGACCGAATCAACGTCAGTTCGGATGGAGCGGCTTATAAGTCGGCTTGCGCCAACGCGATGGACGCGCCGCTGAGTCATGTGCCGACTTCGTTGACCGAAACCTTGAACATTAAACGGGGCATCGCCTCGGTTAGCAGCGGTATCGAAACGATTGGCGGTGCCATTATGCAACGCTCGCGTCGCGGCGAATTCGCCGAAGACGATGAAATTTTGTTCAGCGGCAAAACGACCAACGGCGTCAATACCGTGAACGATGCTTATTACAGCAGTCTTTTCCTCAATGTCGCCGACCGTAATCATAAGTTTCGTTTGGGCGGCAGCCGCGAGGAAGGCAACGATTACGATTGGAACGGCGGCCTGAACAGAGACACCAGCCACAAGCGGAATGCCGGCGTACTCGGTTACGGTTTTCGCAGCGACGACAAGAATCATCAGCTCGACTTCGGCTATAACCTAAACGATACCCATGTCACCGGCACGCCATCGTTGCCGATGGATATCATTTATTCCAAGGGCGGCGTATCGACTCTCGATTACCGGGGCATGTTGGCCGATACCTATGCCGTCACCACCGAATTTCAATATCAGGACGTTCAACACCGGATGGACAATTACAGCTTGCGCGGAGTAGTGTCAGCAAAGGACCGCAGGGTTTCCGACAACTCCGCCAGAGGCTTCGGTTATAAGGTCAGCGTCGATATCCCGCTATACGACGGCAGTTTGTTGGTCGGCGCCGACGGCGACAATATCGAACATGACGCGTTAATCTCCAATCCGACTACCGATGCCTTCAGCGTCAGGAATTTCAACG
Organism: Methylococcaceae bacterium; assembly: GCA_050305675.1. Lineage (GTDB taxonomy): Bacteria > Pseudomonadota > Gammaproteobacteria > Methylococcales > Methylomonadaceae > Methylomarinum. The sequence goes on along the minus strand of JBNLFT010000118.1, from coordinate 5,597 downwards.
ATGTGCAGCGGGACCGCTATGGCTTGTTCGCCGAATGGAAAGGGGATCTGGCCAGCGACTGGAGCTTGGAGCTCGGCACCCGGTTGAATTGGATACGGATGGACGCCGGCGGCGTCGGCGGTATCAGTCCCACGCCGGGGCCGTTTGCCAGTGCCAACAGCCCCGGTTCCCGGCTTGCCGCCGCTTTTAATGCGCAAAAGCGTGCCAAGGAGGATTTGAATGTCGACCTCGTGGCCGTTCTGACTCATCGTCTGCGAGAGGATCTCGACATCGAATTGGGCTTCGGTCGCAAGACCCGTTCGCCGTCCTATCAGGAACGCTATTTGTGGTTGCCGTTGAATGCGACCGGCGGCCTGGCCGACGGTCGTAACTATATCGGCAATGTCGAATTGCAGCCGGAAGTATCGTATCAGGGGGAATTGGGTATCAAATGGCAAACCGACTCCGCTTATTTTTCGCCTAGAGCTTTCTACCGTTACGTGAAAAACTATATTCAAGGTATGCCGACGACCAATGCGGCGGCCCTGGCGATCAACGGTTCGACGTTGCAGTTCGCCAATGTCGACGCATACTTGTACGGTTTCGACATCGAGTCCGGTTTCCGTTTGCTGGAAGACTGGAAAGTCGACATGACGGTCAGCTACGTGCGCGGCAGGAGAGACGACGTGACCGACAACCTCTACCGCATCGCGCCGCTAAACGGCCGTATCGGCGTGTTTTACGATAGCCCCGAATGGTTGGCCGGGAGCGAATTGATCGGCTACGACGATCAGAACGAAACGGCTAATTACAATGACGAAGTGGCGACTCCCGGCTACTTCATTTGGAACCTGCGCGCTCAATATCGGCCGCAACACCGTGCGGTCAAAGGCGTGCAAATTGGCGTCGGCGTCGAGAACGTGCTGGACGAATCCTACCGCGTCCATTTGAGCGGCCTTAACCGCAATCCGGTAAACGAGGGCACGCCGCTCGATCAACATTTGCCGGGTCCGGGGCGTAACTTTTATGCCACATTGAGTTATGACTGGTAGTCCGGTTCAGCGTCTGAAGTTTTAGAGTATACAAGGATGGATTGGGCAATATTGGATTCAATCGAGGACTTGCTGTCCGCCGGAGGGGATGTATTATGGTTTATCCTCCTGGCATCGGTTGGTCTCTGGAGTTTGGTCACGGAACGGCTGCTCTACTTTAAATTCGCCTACCCTGCGTTACAGCATGGGTGGTTGGAGCAATGGCGGCGGCGCAATCACTGCAGTCCCCGCGTCGCCTTCCATATCCGGCGCGCCATCTTATCGGAAGCCAAAATCAGTATGGAGCGCTATATGGGCGCGATCAAGATGCTGATTGCGATCTGTCCGATGTTGGGGCTACTTGGCACCGTGACCGGCATGATTCAAGTGTTTGATGTGATGGCGGTGACCGGCAACGGCAATGCCCGTTCGATGGCGGCGGGAATTTCCCAGGCCACCATCTCGACCATGGCGGGGATGATGATCGCGATTTGCGGGTTGTATATGCATAAGCTGATCGAAAAAAATGCCCACGACAGGATTCAACATTTGGCTCATCTGTTGAAGCAACATTGACCGCCGCCGGCGGCCTGGGTCCGAAGATGCAAAAGCTAGCCCGGATATTTCATGAAGGGAATGGAATTTCCGGAAAATCGGGCGAAGAAGGATGGACAAACATCACAAATGCCATAGCAACCTCTGGCTTGAGTGATTTCGTTCAAGATTCGAAGCCCCACTTTTCAGAACACCATTCAGGTATAAACTGTACCGGGTTAAAATGAGTCACATCAAACCTAATCACTTGGTTTTACGCCTAATTTCAAATACAAAGGCCGCCCCTATAAAATATCCGGGCTAGCAGGAGTCGGAATGAAAATCGCAGTTGCCAGCCAGAATCGGCGCGAGATTACCGGACACACCGGCCACTGCCGGAAATTCTGGATTTATACGATCGAATTCGGCGCAGTCAAGGAGAAGTCGCTGCTGGAATTGGACAAAGAACAATGCTTCCACGATCTGTCCCCGCACCAGGGCTCGCCGCTGGACGGTGTCGACCTATTGATCGCGGGCGGCATGGGCGAAGGTTTGGCGCGCCGGATCGAGGCCAGAAACATCGCTCCGTTGATTACCTTGGAAAAGGACCCGGACACCGCGGTCGCGTTATATTTGCAGGGTTCTCTCCGCTGCGAGCCGTTGCCAATGCATCGCCACAAGCACCGATAACCGCGCCGTTGCTTAAATCCGTTCGGCTACCGTGATCGCCCACCAAGGGCCGTCGGTGCCATGCAATAACGCCGACCAGTACCAGGACGAAACGTCGTACCAGCCATTGCCGGCTTGATCGCGGATACGCTCGCAGACCCGGTAACGTTGGCCGCCGCGCTCGGCCAGGACGCAGCCCCAAATTTCGCCGTCGGCGTCGCGCCACGCCGGCCTGGTCGACACGCGATACCCGGAACCCCGTAGGCAGTCGGCCGAGGGATGCAGGCGCCGGGTCGGTCGGGCAACGTAACGAATGATGATTTCGCGGCTACCGTCGCTGAAACGGCCGATTTTCCCGGGAAAGCCTTCGCCCCAAGCTTGCTCGCGGTCCGTCATCGGCAGCGGATACAACGGCCGCCCCGCCAACCCCTGCGGCCAGCCGGGAAACCGGTCGGCCGCCTCCGTTGCCGCACCGTGCCAGTCGGCGAAAGGCGCCACGGCGGCGCACAAATGTAGCGCGATGATTAGCGAGCGCATACCACCCTCCCCGCCTGGCGTCGATGAAATGCGAGTACCGCGATGGTGACCAGTGCGAACAGCATCACCCCTAGCGACGGGTGGGCGGCATCGGGAGCGGCGACAATGCCGCTTTCGGTGAAGAACAACAGCGTCGCCCGCAGAATATTGCCGACGAACACGCTGAACAAGGTGAAACTGGTGCTCAGCCAGGTCGCGATTAAACCCAGGTCGCGCCAGGCCGCGAGCGTGAAATTCAGATACAGCGCGCTCCACAGCATTTTGATGCCGGCGCACGGCGCATCGACCGCGATCACTTCGCCCAGCCAATACAACAGCGTGCCTTGCGGCCGCACGTCGTAGCCGGCAAGGTTGAGCAAGTGCGACGAAACGAAAGCGGTTGCCGCCCGGATCGGAAAGCCGCCGTAAAACTGCAGCGAGGCGATCAGCGGCAGCGACAACAACAGCAAACCGGCGGCGCCGGCCTGCAAGGTACGGCCGAAACCGATCCCGGATAAGGTTGCCGCCATCGCCAGTACCGCGATCGCGGCCCTAGGCAACGGCGGAAGAAAGGGGTAACCGACGGCATAGACCAGAGTCAAAGCCGCGGCGACGGCCAGCGCGCGCCGGCCGGGAGCGTGGCGGGCGCCCCGGCGCGCGACGATGAACAATACGGTGGCGAGGGCCAGGATTCCCCACGGCTCGTCCGAGCGGTCCAGCATCCGTTGTCCGTACCAACGCCAGACCGGCCAGAAGGCGAGCAATTGCCAAAACACGATGCGGTATGCGGCGCTCATCGTCACCCTCTCCTAGCCGGCAAAGCCGTCGTCCCGCCGCTGCCTCAACCAGGCGCCGAGGGCCAATAATGCCAGCACGGCCAACAGGGCGGTCATTTCGGGTTCGGGGGTGGTCGGTACGATGCCGCCCACGGCCAGATCGCCGACGCCCTGCGGCAGCGGCAGCGCCTGTTTTACCGTGCGGTTGCCGCCGCTTGGATTGGCTACTACCTCGTCGATTGCGACGAACGAGGTGTAGGCGGTCAAAAGGTTGTAGGTCAGGCCCAGCGTGGTGATTTCCTCCTTGCGCTCGGAATCCGGACGCAGTTTCTGGTAATCGCCCAAGTCGGCGATCCGCTGCCGCGCCCACAAATATCGCAACGCCTCGTTGTCCATGTCGTTTGTCGCCTCGGCGACGTCCAGCGAGCGGAAGTAATCGGCCTCGCCGCGGCGGCCGGCAACGTTGATTTTACCTTCCGCCTTGCCGCGCCACTTGCCGAACACGACCAGCGGCCGTTCCGCAAACAGGTCGGGAACATGCAGCGGTTCCACATCGTAGGCCGTAAAGCCATCGAAGTCGATTTCGATATCGGTCAACACCGGGGTTTGGATATAGTTTCGAAAGCGCTGCGCGATCGGCAGCGCTTCGTCAGGCGACGTGATCACGAACGGTTCGCCGCGCCCGCTTCTGGCCAGGCCCTCGATCAAAAAGCGGTTTACGCCGGAACCGATGCCGAAGGCGAAAAAGTTGGCATTGTTCAAATTGTTTCGGACGTAATCGAACACCTCGGTTTCGATGGCGATGTAACCGTCGGTCACCACCACGAAGCTGCGCGAGACGCCGCTTTCCGCCGGCTGGTTCATGGCCCTGCGCAACGCCGGAAGCAGCCGGGTGCCGCCGCCCCCGCGTTGGCTTTCCATCATCGCGATCGCCTTGTCGATATTGGCTTTGCTGGCCGCTATCGGGTTGTCGGCGAGCAGCGCCGAACCGCCGGAAAAGAACAGGATGTTGAAGCGGTCGCTGGGGCGCAGCCGGGTCAACAATTCGACCATCAGTTTTTTGCTGATGTCCAGCGGAAAGCCGTGCATGGATCCGGAGACGTCGACCACGAAGATATACTCGCGCGGCGGTATCGCGGCGTTTTCGACCCGTTCCGGCGGTTGCGACAGCAGCAGGAAAAAGTTTTCCTGCTCGCCCTCGTGCAGAAGCAGGCCGGTTTCGATCCGCTTGCCGCGCAGCTGGTAACGCAGCACGAAGTCGCGGTTGCCGTTATCGGCTCCGGCCGATTTCAGGCGGATCGCCGCCGCGCCCGCTTGATCGTAGGCGACGTCGACGTCGTGGGAGGGCGACATCACCGCCTGTATCGGCAAGCCTGCCGCCAGCGAGACCTTGATATCGAAGGTGTAAGGCGATTGTTCGCCCTGGTGCAGGTATGGGTTGGCGATCCAGGCATCGCTGTCGGCGGCCGCGGATGCCGGTATCTCGGAATAGCGCGGGCCCACCACCGCCGGATAAACGAATTCGTAGACCCCCTGCTCCGGCACGATCAATTCGCTGTAGGCCAGCTCGACCACGACCCGGTCGCCCGGCATGATGTTGGCGACCTTCATTTGAAACACGTTGGGCCGCTGCTGTTCCAGCAACGATGCCCGCTTTCCGGAATTCTTGGCCTGAAGGTAGCTGGTCTTGGCCGCCTGCCGTTCCTTAATTTGCGCGCTGATCTTGCGTTCGCCGACGGTCATCGTCATCGCGTTCACCGCGGCCCGGGTCGAGCCGGGAAACACGTACACCGCTTCGATCGGGCTGTCGCCGCGGTTTCGGTACACCTGGCGGATTTTGACTGCGGCGATGACGCCGGCAATATCGACCTGCGCGCTGGTTTCTTCCAGCGGCAGGGTTTCGGCACCGTCCTCATGGTCGCCGGAGACGCTAAAATACGGGGACAGCGTTTGGTCGGTTGCGGTTTCGTTCGCCGCCGCGCAGCACGGCAACAGCAACAACGGTAGCAGCGCCAGCAGGCGCATGGGTCGATGGGTGGTAAGTATCATGTTCGTTTCCTCCTAAGTTATGCGGCAAATCGCTGTGGTTTGC
>JBNLFT010000117.1:0-8147 GCA_050305675.1 Methylococcaceae bacterium | reverse complement strand
GCGGGTTTCGAGGACCCTTTGGTCTATCGCACGATCTGCTCCGAGCAGGCGGAGGACGAATTCGGCGCGTTGATGGCGCAACTCGACGCCTTATCGACCGGCTGCAGCATCCACGAGTTGGAGCAACGCGGCCGTCAGGTGCGTATCCGCCAGCTTTCGCAAGTGTTGCAGCAATGCCGCGATGCGTTCGCCGGCCAGGATTTTCAGAAACTGCAGGAATGTTACCGTCAGCACTGGCGGAAGACCGAAACGCTGTTGAGCGAGGGGTTTCACTGGCCGTTGCAGCAGTTGGCGGCCGGCTATGCGGAAAAAGGCGGTAGCAAGCCGGATATTTCGATTTGGGACGATTGGGCGCAGAGCCGCTTCAACGATCTGTTGGACGAGATAGTCGTCAAGGCTTCGCAATTGCAAATCCCAGTCAAGCCGCTAAAAAGCGCCTTGCTGCCGCTGCGGGACAGCGCCGGGAAAACCATTGCCACGCAAACGGAATTGGCGTGTCGGCAAGCGCTGATACGCCCCGGCAATGCCTTGCAACGTTTTTTTATCAAACTGATGCGGGTCGCCGAATTCCTGCTGCCGTTGGCCGCCATCGGCCTGGTGGGTTATTTGGTCGTGACCGGCTTTTATCGGAGTGCGCAAACAGGGGAATCCTATCTCGGTGCGGATTTTGCCGTGCACAGCGTGTTGCTGATAGGCCTCAGCTGGTTGGCGCCTTATTTTTTGCACAAAAAGTTGCAACCGTCACTGGAGAAGGCGGCGTTGCTCGGGCTTAAAAAAGGGCTCGATGCGGCTTTCGTGCAAATCGAAGAGCAGATTAGGCAAGCGTTGGAAGAGGATCGGCGGCAACATCAGTTATTGGACCGGCAACTGAGCGAGCTGATCGACTGTTGCCGGCAAGCGGTCCAATCGAATGTCCCGGAGCAGCACGACCGACAGCTGGATCGAATGCTGATCGATTAACGCCGCCGCCTGTCGGCATGGCGAGGCGGGCGCGTATCGCGGTTTTCGGCTAACCGAATGCTGCGAAATCCCGAATCGATTTGTTCAGCGCTACTCTATGAATCATCGCTGGCTTCGGCCAGCGCGATCAGTTGTTGCAGGGCTTCCCGAAACTGGTCGGCATCGTCACAGCGTACCGTGGCATGGGCGACTTTGCGTCCTGTGCGCGGGGCTTTATCGTAAAGGTGCAGATGGGTATTGGCGATGTTTAGCACCTGTTCGCTGTCGGGTACGCCGCCGATGAAATTGACCATTGCGGTATGGCCGCGCGCTTGGGTCGAACCTAACGGCAGATCGAGTATGGCCCGCAGATGGTTCTCGAACTGGCTGGTTTCGGCGCCCTCAATGGTCCAGTGTCCGGAGTTATGAACCCGCGGTGCGAATTCGTTGGCCAGCAGGCGGCCGTCGACGTCGAATAACTCCAAGGCAATGACGCCGACGTAATTCAAGGCTTCCAGCAGTCGCGTCACGTAGGCTTCGGCGGATGCCTGCAGCGGATCGTTTTCGCGGCATTCGGCGACCCGCAGGATGCCGCCGCTGTGGCGGTTTTCCGATAACGGATAGAACGCCGTTTCGCCGTTCGGCCTGCGCGCCGCGATGATCGATACTTCGCGCCGGAACGGTACGAACCCTTCCACGATAGCGGGCGAACCCTGCATCGACACCCAGGCGGCCGGCAACTGGTCGGCCGACTGCAGGACCACTTGCCCTTTGCCGTCGTATCCCAGGCGCCTGCTTTTCAAAATCGCCGGATAGCCGATATCCGCCATGGCTTGCTGCAGATTCTCGAGGTTACCGACCGGAGCGAACGGTGCGGTGGGTATGTCGAGCGTATGAAAGAAACTTTTTTCGGTCAACCGGTCCTGGGCCACCTCCAGAGCCTTGGCCGGCGGATAAATGCAGGTATGATCGCTGAGGAACTCGGCAACTTCGGCCGGAACGTTCTCGAATTCGTAGGTGACGACGTCGGCCCGTCGCGCCAGTTCCGCTAATAACCCCATGTCGTCGTAAGCGCCATGCAGGTGTTCGCCCAGTCTAACCGCTCCGGCGTCGGCGCCGGGATCCAGGATGATGAAATGCTGCGCCAGGGGGTAGCCTGCCAATGCGATCATTCGCGCCAATTGGCCTCCGCCCAGTATACCAATTTTCATGCGTTCACCTTGCGGGGGTCGGGGTTTGCGGTCACCTTATCGGTTTGCTGTTGGCGGTAATCGAGCAGCGATTGGCGATATTGGGGGTGTTTGCCGCTGACGATGGCGGCGGCCAACAATGCGGCATTGACCGCTCCGGCACGGCCGATGGCCAGGGTGCCGACCGGAATGCCGGCCGGCATCTGTACGATCGACAACAGCGAATCCATGCCGTTCAAGGCTTTCGATTGTACCGGTACACCGAGTACCGGCAGCACGGTTTTGGCGGCGGTCATGCCGGGCAGGTGGGCGGCGCCGCCGGCGCCGGCGATAATCACTTCCAGGCCTTTGGCTTCGGCGTTTTCTGCGTACTGAAACAGCCTATCGGGAGTCCGATGCGCAGACACCACTTCCACTTCATGCGGAATGGCGAGTTGTTCCAGGGTATCCGCGGCATGTTGCATGGTGTCCCAATCGGAAGTCGATCCCATGATAATGCCAATCAATGCGGTCATGCATAATCTCCCGTATCAGCATTCGAAGCTGGTTAACATTCGGTATCCGGCTGTTGCCGAAACGTTAGGGGGTTAATCGTTGCGATAGTCAGGGTTTTGCCGGCGGGCAAAAATTAAGCCGGGTATTATCGCATAAAACGTAATTTATGTAAGACCGGTTTGCCGGGGTCGGTCGGAGATAAGGCATTCGCCGCGTGTAATCAAGCACGAATATCTTATTTGGCTTAGAATCTGGAACATACCGAAAAAGACGGCGCGCAGACCGCCGGTCTTTCGCCGTCCGCATATGGGCTGCATTCGCAGTGGGTCCGTTTCCGTTATAGAGCAGGTGAAAACATGAACGATACAGCGCAGCAAGTCGAAAACACAGTTCGCGAAGCCATCGAATCGGGTGACGATATCTACCAAAAAGTCAGGGCGATCACGCTGAAGGCGCTCACCGAGCGCGAGCTCGATCGGGAAAATATCGCCGCTGTCGTGCAGGCGGTCGGCAAGGGGATCAGCGGTGGCATGAACAAGCAATACCTTTCCGCCAGAACGATTATGCAGCAGTCCACCGAGGCGCTGGACGACGCCTTGGTGAGTACCGCGGAAGCAAGCAAGTTGGCGGTGGAGGAAGCGGCGTCGAGGGTGGAAAATTTTTCCCAGACCGATCTGAAGAAATCGATGGACGACTTGAAGGGTTTGGAGGAGATGTTCATGGATACCTTGGGCGATATCGCCAGGGAGAGCCGGGGCGTGGCTTCGGAAGTCGCGGAAGACTTTGTCAAGCACGTGCAGATTAAAGGAAGCGCCGTCGGCAGGCAAACCAAATCGATGCTGGAGTCGATTGCGCAGTTGACGGTGTCGGGGGAAAGCTCCGCCTTGTCGTCGGCGCGGGATACCGCGGTGACCCTGGCCCGCATCGGCAGCGGCATTTTGGCCGGAATTGCCGAAAGCCTGCAAGGCGAGCAAAACAAAAGATAAGCTGGCTATGAACTAACTGTAAGGCGGCGACAGCCGCCGATTCGGGTATGCTATGGCTAATATATAGCCATCAATTAAGTAAAGATAACGTTCAGGGATAATTCGCATGCTTTGGGAAATGCTCAATGCCGCACGGGATTTGGGGCGGGTGCAGGAAATCGCCGGTGTGTTGATACGTTACGGCTTCGGCAGTTTCGTGCATTTGCTGGGTATCGGTAACGCTCTGGAAAAAGTCGGTAGGACGCTGCATTGGCAGCATGCCGACGAATACGGCAAGATGGAAACTGCGCAGCGCATGCGGAAAGTGCTGGAAGACCTCGGTCCGACCTTCATCAAAGTCGGGCAGATCCTGGCGACTCGGGTCGATTTGTTTTCCCCGCCTTTCATTTCCGAATTCGGCAAACTGCAGGATCAGGCACCGCCGATGGAATTCGACGAGCTGCTGCCGCAACTGGAAGATGATTTGGGGGGGAAGATCGACGAGATTTTCCTTCACGTCGACCGGGAGCCGATTGCCGCGGCGTCGCTGGCTCAGGTACACCGTGCGGTGCTGCAAGACGGCACCGAAGTGGTGTTGAAAATCCGCCGTCCCGACATTCGCCGGGTCATCGAGGCCGATCTGCGCCTGCTGGCCCGCCTGGTCGATATCATCGAGGCCGACGCCGTCGAATTCAGGCGCTATCATCCGCGCGAGGTGGTGCGCCAGATTACCCAGTCGCTGCGCCGGGAACTCGATTTCGCCGCCGAATGCCGCAGCGCGGAACGGGTGGCGGCGAATCTGGCCGAAGACGACAATATCGTAATTCCCAAGGTGTACTGGGAGTGGACCGGCGAGCGGCTGAACGTGCAGGAATATATTCACGGCATTCCCGGCAAGGATTTGGAACGGGTCGACAAGGCCGGTCTCGATCGCCGGTTATTGGCCGAGCGCGGCACCCAAGCGGTCATCAAGATGATCATGGAGGACGGCTTTTTTCACGCCGACCCGCATCCGGGCAATGTTTTCTTTCTTCCGGACAATAAGCTCGCCTTCATCGATTTCGGCATGGTCGGTCGTTTGACCGAGGAACGCCGGGAACAAGTGATCAGTTTTCTATACGGCATGGTCAATCAAACGCCAGCCAAGGTCGTCGAGATCCTGGAGGACTGGTCGGACGTTATTAAAACCGACGAGCAGGCATTGGCCATCGAAATCGAGGCCTTCGTCGACCAATACAGTTCGCTGGCTCTGAAGGATCTCAGTTTGCCGATGATGATGGGTGATCTGATGGCGATATTGCGCGATCACAATCTGTCGTTGCCGCCTGATCTGGCGTTGTTGATAAAGGCCTATATAACGTTGGACGGACTAGGCCGGCATCTGGACCCCGAGTTTCAAACGATGGCGTTCGCGACGCCTTACATCCAGGAACTGATGGTCTCGCGTTACAAACCGGAAGCGGTCGCGAGACGCGGTTGGCGCAATCTGATCAGCGTCGTCGACATGCTGTCAAGTTTCCCGAAAGAGATGCACCAATTGCTGCGCGCTTCCCGCAAAGGCGCGATCCAGGTGGACATCAATGTGCGTCGTCTGGATTATTTGGTCGACAAGACGGATCGGGCGATCAGCCGGCTGACCATGGGTATCGTAACCGCCGCCCTGATCATCGGAACCTCGATCATCATGACGGTCAGGGGCGGGCCGGAAATCATGGGGCTGCCGGTATTCGGATTCTTCGGTTATTTGTTCGCAACCATGGGCGGAATTTGGTTGCTGTTCTCGATCTGGCGCAGCGGCAAGAGCCGATAAGGGAACTTTCAGGTTTTATTAATAATCCGTTGTTACATTAATAACTTTGATTCAGCGAGTGATCGGTATGAAGTTGTCTAAATTCGGTTTGTTGTTGCTGGCGTTCTCTATTTTTCCGGTTTCCGCCGCCGCCGGGTTGACCCAATGTACATTAACCTATCGCATCGAAGGATGGTCGTTCGTCTACCGCGAATACAAGGGCAACGGTGTCGTTCGATGCCGCAACGGACAGCAAACCAACGTCGCGATCGTCAGCCGCGGAGTGGGCGTAACGATCGGCAAATCGGAAATCAATCACGGCAAAGGCGTAATCTCCGATGTGAATAGCATCGACGAGGTGTTCGGAACCTATGTGTTTCTCGACGGCCACGCCGGCGCGACCAAGTCGGTGGAAGGACGCGTGATGACCAAGGGCGTGGTCTCCCTGGCCTTGTCCGGCCATGGTCGCGGGGTCGATTTCGGAGCCACGATCGGGGCGTTTTCGATCAAGCCCAGATAATTCCGGGCGGGTGCGGGTCTTAGGTAATTCCGACCGGACCCGTTCGCCCATTCTTGCAGCTTATCCGGGTGCCGGGTTAAGCCAACTTTCTTCGTTTATCCGTCAGCGTTAAGCATTTAATAAAACCAAGGGCTTTACTGAGGAATTAATTAGGACTAAAATAGTCCCAATTAATAGGAGCGGCCATGTTGAAACTGAGTAAATTGACCGATTATGCGACCGTGGTTTTGAGCTACATGGCAAAAAATCATGCCACCACGCATGCGGCCTTGGAGATCGCCGAAGCCACCGGTATCGCCCCACCTACCGTCAGCAAAGTCCTGAAAACACTGGCCAAGGCCGGTGTGTTGAAATCGCTGCGCGGAGCGAAGGGCGGTTACGTATTGGCCAGGGCGCCGGAAAAAATTACCGTCGCCGCGGTGATCAGTGCGTTGGAAGGGCCGATCGCACTGACCGAATGCAGCTATTCGCATCGCAGCTGCGAGCAGGCGAGCGGTTGCCATATTCAAGGCGGCTGGAATTTGATCAACCAAAAGATTTTCAATGCGTTGGAATCCGTGACGCTGGCCGATTTGATTATGCCGGTTAGCGCGCCGCGAGAAGTTACTATTCCGGTAACCAGTTTATATCGTTAACAGATTAAGAAGAGCGTCTATGTCATCAAGTGCACAAGAAATCGAACAGCTGATCGGCCGCGAATACAAACAAGGTTTCGTGACCGAGCTGGAAGCCGATACCTTTCCACCGGGTCTGGACGAGGATGTGATTCGTCGTTTGTCCGAGGTCAAGGGAGAGCCGGAGTTTATGCTGGAGTATCGCTTGAAGGCGTACCGGCATTGGCGGGAAATGCAAGAGCCGAATTGGGCGCAGTTGAATATCGATCCGATCGATTATCAGGCGATCAGTTATTATTCGGCGCCGAAAAGAAAGGACGGGCCGAAGAGTCTGGACGAGGTCGATCCGGAATTATTGGAAACCTACAAGAAACTGGGAATTCCGCTGGACGAGCAAGAGCGGTTGGCAGGGGTTGCGGTCGATGCCGTGTTCGACAGCGTTTCGGTAGCGACGACGTTCAAGGGCAAGTTAAAAGAAGCGGGCGTCATCTTCTGCCCGATCTCGGAGGCGATACGCGACTACCCCGAGCTGGTTAAACAGTACCTGGGCAGCGTGGTGCCGCCGGGCGACAATTTTTTCGCCGCCTTGAACTCGGCCGTGTTCACCGACGGGTCCTTCGTCTACATTCCGAAAAACGTACGCTGCCCGATGGAGCTGTCCACGTATTTTCGCATCAATGCCGCCAACACCGGGCAGTTCGAGCGCACGCTGATCATTGCCGACGAAGGCAGTTATGTCAGCTATCTGGAAGGCTGCACGGCGCCGATGCGCGATGAGAATCAGCTGCATGCGGCGGTGGTCGAACTGGTGGCGTTGGACGATGCGGAAATCAAATATTCGACCGTACAGAACTGGTATCCGGGCGACAAGGACGGCAAGGGCGGCATCTATAATTTCGTTACCAAGCGCGCCGAATGCCGCGGCCTCAATTCCAAGGTGTCGTGGACCCAGGTCGAGACCGGTTCGGCGATTACCTGGAAATATCCCAGCTGCGTGCTGCTCGGGGACAATTCGGTCGGCGAGTTTTATTCGGTGGCCTTGACCAATAATTTTCAGCAGGCCGATACCGGCACCAAGATGATCCACGTCGGTAAAAATACCCGTAGCACCATCGTCTCCAAAGGCATTTCGGCCGGCAAGGCGCAAAATACCTACCGGGGTTTGGTCAAAGTCGCAAAAAGCGCGGAGCGGGCCCGCAATTACACCCAGTGCGATTCGTTGCTGGTGGGCGATCGCTGCGGCGCGCATACCTTTCCTTATGTCGAGGTCAAACAGCCGTCGGCGAAGGTAGAACACGAGGCGACGACGTCGAAAATCAGCGAGGACCAATTGTTCTTCTGCCAACAACGCGGACTTTCCGCCGAGGATGCGGTGTCGATGATCGTCAACGGCTTCTGTAAGGAAGTGTTCAAGGAGCTGCCGATGGAATTCGCGGTCGAGGCCCAGGCGCTGTTGGGCATCAGCCTGGAAGGCGCGGTCGGTTAAAACACGGTTTTTGTCACAATTGAATTGGTTAGGCCGGGTTAGCCACGGGTAACCCGGCAATTTTAAACTGCAGGTAAACAAATGCTCAGCATAGAGAATCTACACGTCAACGTCGACGACAAAGCCATCTTGAAAGGCTTGACGCTCCA
>JBNLFT010000116.1:0-8167 GCA_050305675.1 Methylococcaceae bacterium | reverse complement strand
AGAACGATTACGGCCTGACCGTTATCGGCTTGCCGAAAACCATCGACAACGACGTTTTTCCAATCAAGCAATCGCTGGGCGCGTGGACTGCGGCCGAGCAAGGCGCGCGCTATTTCCAAAATGTCGTGGCGGAAAACAATGCGAATCCGCGCATGTTGATCGTGCACGAAGTGATGGGGCGCAACTGCGGCTGGTTAACCGCGGCGACTGCGCTCGAATACCGTAAATTGCTGGATCGTTCCGCATGGTTGCCGGAGATCGGATTGGACCGCGCGGCTTTCGAAGTGCACGGCATTTTTATTCCGGAGATGGAGGTCGATTTGGCGGCCGAGGCGAAAAGGTTGCGCGACCTGATGGACAAGGTCGACTGCATCAATATCTTTATTTCCGAAGGCGCCGGCGTCGACGCCATTGTCGAAGAAATGCAGGCTAAAGGGCAGGAAGTGCCGCGCGATGCGTTCGGCCATATCAAACTGGATGCGGTCAATCCGGGTAAATGGTTCGCCGAGCAATTTTCGGAAATGATCGGCGCGGAAAAGACCCTGGTACAAAAATCAGGCTATTTTTCTCGAGCTTCCGCGGCCAACGTCGAAGACATGCGCCTGATCAAGTCGTGCGCCGACCTGGCCGTCGAATGTGCCTTCCGCCGCGAATCCGGCGTGATGGGCCACGATGAAGATAACAACAACGTGTTGCGCGCCATCGAATTTCCGCGCATCAAGGGCGGTAAGCCGTTCGACATCGAGACCGGGTGGTTCACCCAAATGCTGGCCGAGATTGGGCAGAGCAAAGGCGCCAAAGTGGACGTCAGCCATTAACTTGCCGGATTTCCGTTACCGCCTTGCGCAACAAAGCCCGTCATTGCGATGGGCTTTTTTGTGTAACCAGAATTTCACTTTTCCTGATCGCGTTAATCGGTACAATAACCGTCTTCGGTTTGACCGGCGCCATTGAGTTTAAAAAGCTATGAGTCAGAAAAAAACAACGATTCGCCATCGCGGCATTTATCTGTTGCCCAATCTGTTTACTACCGGAGCGATGTTTGCCGGATTTTACGCCATCACGTCGGCGATCAACGGCCGTTTCGAGTCGGCAGCCGTGGCGCTGTTCGTAGCGATGATTCTGGACGGCTTGGACGGTCGCGTGGCCCGTTTGACCAATACGCAGAGCGAGTTCGGGGTTCAGTACGACAGCCTTTCCGACATGGTATCGTTTGCAGCGGCGCCGGCTTTGGTGATGTATCTTTGGGCCTTCGGCAGCCTCGGCAAACTCGGCCTGTTCGCGGCCTTTGTGCATATGGCCGGGGGCGCTCTGCGGCTGGCGCGCTTCAATACCCAGGTCGAGGTCGCCGACAAACGCTATTTTCAGGGTTTGCCGAGTCCTGCGGCGGCGGCGATCCTGGCCGGGGGGCTGTGGATCAGTCTGGAGTACGGCTACGATGTGGAATCGATAAAATATCTGGTGTTGGTCACCACGATCATGACCGGCTTATTGATGGTCAGTAATTTTCGCTATTCCAGTTTCAAAGAGATCGATCCGAAAAGGAAGGTGCCCTTCGTCGTCGCCATCGCCATGATGTTGGTGATCGGTTTTGTCATGGCGCAGCCGCAGACCATGCTGTTCTTGCTGGCGGTGGCCTATGCGATTTCCGGTCCGGTCGTGACCCTGGTGATGAGAAGGAAGTGGCACAACCGTAAATCGGAATCCTGAGAAAAAGATCGCTTTAGAGTAAAGGCGGCTTGTCGGTCGCCTGCCAATGCAGTATAGTTAAGCGCTATGAAGTTTCCCACCAAAGTCACAGCCTATACCTGTTCGTTTGTGCCGGTTTTCGGCACGGTATCGGTGCGCGCGCTGCTCGGCCTATCTCTAATATTCCTGCCCTGAGGGGCTGCGAATTTAATCTCTCTCAACAAAAAGAATTCCTTTTTTCGGTCAACCCGAAGGGTTGATATTGCTTCATGAATGGAGTCGTCATGAAAGACAAATTGATTATTTTTGATACTACTTTGCGCGATGGCGAGCAAAGTCCGGGCGCGTCGATGACGCGAGATGAAAAAGTACGAATTGCCAGAGCGCTGGAACGGATGAAAGTCGATGTCATCGAGGCCGGCTTTCCGGCGGCCAGCCCCGGCGATTTCGAGTCGGTGCAGGCGGTGGCCGAGGCGGTTAAGGACAGCACGGTCTGCGGTTTGGCCAGGGCCTTGGACAAGGACATCGACCGGGCCGGCGAGGCGTTGAAAAACGCAAACAGTTCGCGCATCCATACCTTCATCGCCACGTCGCCGATCCATATGCAGATGAAACTGAAAATGGAGCCGGAGCAGGTGATCGAATACGCGGTCAGGGCGGTAAAAAGAGCGCGCCAGTACACCGACAACGTCGAATTTTCGCCGGAAGACGCCGGGCGCTCGGAAGAGGACTTTTTGTGCCGCATTCTGGAGGCGGTGATCGATGCCGGCGCCTCGACGTTAAATATACCCGACACCGTCGGCTACAGCGTGCCGCAGCAATTCGGCGCGACCATCGCCAATCTGATCGCCCGTATCCCGAATTCCGACAAGGCCGTGTTCTCCGTACATTGCCACAACGATTTGGGCTTGGCGGTCGCCAATTCCCTGGCTGCGGTCATGAACGGCGCCCGGCAGATCGAGTGCACCATCAACGGCTTGGGCGAGCGCGCCGGCAACGCCTCGTTGGAGGAAGTGGTCATGGCGGTGCGTACGCGGCAGGATATCTTTCCGTGTCAGACCGGCTTGGATACGACGCAGATCGTGACCTGCTCGAAACTGGTTTCGACCATTACCGGCTTTCCGGTGCAGCCGAACAAGGCGATCGTCGGCGCCAACGCCTTCGCCCATGAATCCGGTATCCACCAGGACGGCGTGTTGAAGAGTCGGGAAACCTACGAAATCATGAAGGCCGAGGATGTCGGTTGGTCGGCCAACCGCATGGTGTTGGGGAAACATTCCGGACGCAACGCGTTCAAGAGCCGCATGAACGAATTGGGTTTTCAGTTTCACAGCGAAGAGGAATTGAACGACGCCTTTTTCCGCTTCAAGCAATTGGCCGACAAAAAGCACGATATTTTCGACGAAGACTTGCAGGCCTTGATTTCCGAAGTCAGCGTCTCGGCCGAAGAGGAGAACGTCAAACTGATCGCACTGAAAGTTTGTTCGGAAACCGGCGAGACGCCGAACGCCACGGTGACCATCCGGGTCGGCAACCAGGAGTTGACCGGCAGTTCGAGCGGCGGCGGAGCGGTCGATGCCAGCTTGAAAGCGATCGAGAGCCTGGTCAAAACCGGCGCCTCGTTGGAATTGTATTCGGTCAATAACATCACTACCGGTACCGATGCCCAGGGCGAAGTGACGGTGCGTTTGGACAAGGCCGGGCGCATCGTCAACGGCCTCGGCGCCGATACCGATATCGTGATCGCTTCGGCAAAGGCGTATATCAACGCCGTTAACAAGCTGCAGTCGCCCGAGCACAGGCAGCATCCGCAAATCGGCGACGTGTAAGCGGTGAACCATGGCGCCTGATTCGGTAGTCGACGACGAGACCCGCCTGCACTATTTGCAGGCGATGGGAATCGAAGTCTGGGTTGCCAGGCGGAATCGGGTCGCCGAGCCGATAGGATCCGTTGATTCTCCCGACGAGCCGCCGCCGGAGGCGGCCGCCGGCGAAGCGGACCGCAACTTGCCGCAAGACAATTGGAACGATCTGGAAAACGAGGTTTCGGTTTGCCGGCGTTGCCGGTTATGCGAGACACGGACGCAGACGGTGTTTGGTAGCGGCGATAAACAGGCCGATTGGATGCTGATCGGCGAAGCGCCGGGTCAAAGCGAGGATTTGGAAGGGAAGCCGTTTGTCGGCAAGGCGGGACAATTGCTCACCGAGATGATCCGCGCGTTGGGATTGTCGCGTGATCGGGTTTTTATCGCCAACGTACTGAAATGCCGCCCTCCCGGCAATCGCGACCCTAACCGCGAGGAGGTTGCGGCTTGTCAGGAATATCTGCAGCGGCAGATTGCCTTGGTTAAACCGAAAATCATTCTGGCCGTCGGACGGGTTGCGGCGCAAAATTTGCTGAATACCCAGGAGCCCTTGGCGAAGTTACGTTCGGTCGTGCATAAGCTGGATAACGTTCCCCTGATTGTGATATATCATCCAGCCTACCTGTTACGCTCGCCGTCGGAAAAACGAAAGGCTTGGGAGGATTTGCAGTTTGCGATGAAAACGTTTGAGGGTTTGAAATAATTTATGCGCAATTTTTTTGAAAAGATGAAGGACATGCTGGTTTACGACGCCGATAAGGAGTTTTATGCCAAGATTTTCCCGGGGTCGGTTTCCCGGCAGGATCTGATGAAAATACGGCGGATGGATGCGGCCGATTTGCCTAGCGTCGTCGCAATCGAAGAAAAGAATTACAACTACCCTTGGTCGGAGAATATTTTTCTCGATTGTTTACGGGCCCTTAATTACAGTTGTTGGGTCTGCGTGGAAGCGGAGGGGACGATCATCGGTTACTGTATCGTCTCGATCGCGGCCGGTGAGGCGCACATTATGAACGTATGCGTCGATCCCGCAATACAGGGAGTGGGCGCCGGCAGGAAAATGCTGGAACACATGGTGGAGTTGGCGCGGCCCAAGGCGGAAAAAATTTTTCTGGAGGTCCGACCGTCCAATCAGCGGGCCATCAAGCTGTACAAAAGCCTGGGATTTAACGAAATCGGCATTCGCAAGGATTATTATCCGGCCGTGAACGGTAGGGAAGATGCGTTGATGTTGGCGTTGGAGTTGGTGCCGATGCTTTAGCCCAAGGAGTGGGCAAAAAAATCCCCGGCTATTCAGACCGGGGACAGAGGAGGAGCATATGAATTCGGTAAAAATCTGTTAACGAGCGGATACGTTGTTTGCATGGCCTGAAAGTCGGTTGGTCAAAGCGATATTGGCGAAGATGGCGGATGCTCCGAACAAGACGGCGGAGAAGACGAATTCGCCCGAGATGAAGCCGAATATCGCAACCAGGGTCAATAGACTGTTGGCAATGTCCTTGTGTGAATTTCGCATAATTTTCAGTTGTTATTTCTCTCACGGTTAGAAGGTTAACCCGGTAAATGCTGTGCAAGAATTTCCCGGCGCTCGTGTTTCAAGGCGGCTGATTGCCCATCGCAGTTAGGGGGTCTGGATGCGCTAATAGCCGGTTCCTTGCTTGCCGGACGGATTGTTAATCGTTTCGACACAAAACCAACCGGCTTGATTGATACTATAGCTGTAGACCATATAGTAAACAATATAGCTTGCAGTATTTATTTTGTTTCGTTTTATGAAACAAATAGGTATCAAGGTGCGCAAGTTGCGGCATGAAAGGAAACGATTTACGGCGGCGTGAAGTTTGTTGACAAAATCGGCGGGAAGGCTCGATGACGATTTTGAGGGCCATTACGCTCTCCTTCCCGATTGAATATCGAATGATGGCGGTCGATAGGGGAAACTCCGACGGAACTCAAGATATTGGGGCCGGCGGCTATTGATCGTCGGCAAGACTTGCACCTTGCCGGTTCGATCACTGAAAATCCCTCGATTTAGCTGCTAGCTCGCCGACCCACTCGCTCCAATCCTCCAGTTTACCGGCGATCAGATGCAGGACGCCGTCTTGTTTTTGTACGATGCCGGACGCTGCCAGCAAGCGGGCCTTCAATAACGGCTTGCGCTGTGCCAAGGCGGTTTTCGGCCAGACGATCAGATTGACTTGTCCGGTTTCGTCTTCCAAGGTCACAAAGGTAACGCCGGCGGCGGTCAGCGGCCGTTGCCGGCAAATGACCAGACCGGCAACCCGGGCGATGCTGCCGTTGCGGCGTTGCCAAAGTGTTTTGGCGGCGGCCACGCCGCGGCCTTGCAAGCGTTGGCGCAATAAAGCCAGAGGATGGTCTTTCAAGGTCAGGCCGATGCTGGCATAGTCGCCGGCAGTGTCCTGTTCCGGTGTCGGCACTTTCAATAACGGGCTGGCCTCGGCAATGCGCGGTACGCCGAACAGTGGCGCCGGTGCTTCGATGCCGGCGGCCGCCCAGAACGCCTGGTGGCGGTTGCCGGCTAGCGCCTTTAACGCATCGGCGGCGGCCAGGGCTTCCAAATCGCGTTTGTTTAATCGGGCTCGTTCGGTCAGGTCGGCGATGCTTTGCAAAGGCAGGGCGATACGGGCCTGTTCGATACGTTTTGCCGCTGCCGCGGCCAAGCCCTTGACTTGATTGAAACCCAGCCGCAAGGCCGGCGGCTTTAGGTCGTGTTCCAAGCTGCAATCCCAACGGCTCCGGCAGACATCGACCGGCCGCACCGAGACGCCATGGCGCCGGGCATCCTGTACCAATTGGGCCGGCCCGTAAAAGCCCATCGGCTGGCTGTTCAGCAACGCGCAGCAAAAGGCGGCCGGGTGGTGGCATTTCAGCCAGGCGGATACGTAGGCCAGCAATGCAAAGCTTGCCGAATGGGATTCCGGAAATCCGTAATCGCCGAATCCCTTGATTTGTTGGAAAATTTGTCGGGCGAACTGGTCGCGGTAACCGCGCGCGCGCATTCCGGCCAACAGTTTCTGCTCGAAAGGCTCCAGACCGCCTTTGCGCTTCCAGGCCGCCATCGCCCGCCGCAGTTGGTCGGCTTCGCCGGCCGTGAAGCCGGCGGCGACCATCGCAATCTGCATGACTTGTTCCTGAAAAATCGGAACCCCGAGCGTGCGTTCCAACACTTGCTTGACTTCCGGGCTGGGGTAATCGACCGCCTCCAGACCGCTGCGGCGGGCTAGATAAGGATGCACCATTTCGCCCTGGATCGGGCCGGGACGGACGATGGCTATTTCGATCACCAGATCGTAATAATTGGCCGGTTTCAGGCGCGGCAGCATGCTCATTTGCGCTCGCGATTCGACCTGAAATACGCCGATGCTGTCGGCCCGTTGCAGCATCGCGTAGACTGCCGGATCTTCGGCGGGGATGTCGGCCAGGGCCCAGCGGCGGCGGGTGTAGCTCTCCAGATACGTCAGAGTCTTGCGAATCGCGCTGAGCATGCCTAATGCCAATACGTCTATTTTCAGCAAGCCGACCGCTTCCAGGTCGTCTTTTTCCCACTGAATCACGGTGCGCTCGGCCATCGCCGCATTTTCCACCGGTACCAGCCGCGATAGCTCGTCGCGCGCGATGACGAAACCGCCGACATGCTGCGACAGATGGCGGGGAAAGCCCCTGATTTGTTCGACCAATGCGCTGAGCCGGCCGATGACCGGGCTTTCCGGGTCCAAGCCGCAATCGCGAACGGCTTCGGGCAATAATTTATAGCCGTCCCAGCGGTCGACGCTGGCGGCCAGCCGGTCGAGTTGCGCCGGGTTTAAGCCCAACGCCTTGCCGACGTCGCGCACCGCGCTACGGCTGCGGTAGGTGATCACCGTTGCCGCCAGCGCGGCGCGGTGGCGGCCGTATTTGCGGTAGATGTACTGGATCACTTCCTCGCGCCGCTCGTGTTCGAAATCGACGTCGATGTCCGGTGGCTCGTTACGTTCGCGGGAGATAAAGCGTTCGAACAGCAGATTCATCCGCCCCGGGTCGACCTCGGTGATGCCTAAGCAATAGCAAACCGCCGAATTGGCCGCCGACCCCCGGCCCTGGCACAGTATGCCTTGTTGTTTGGCGAAGGCGACGATGTCGTGGACGGTCAGGAAATAAGGTTCGTAGGCCAACTCGGCAATCAAAGTCAGTTCATGCTCGATCTGTTGCCGCACCCTGGCCGGCTCGCCCTGCGGCCAGCGCCGGCGTAGGCCGTCTTCGGTCAAATGCCTGAGCCACGAGGCGGGCGAGTGGCCGTCCGCTACCAGTTCGCGCGGATATTCGTAACGCAGATCGTCCAGCGAGAATCGGCAGCGGTCGGCGATGACCAGGGTCTCGGCCAGCCAATGCCGGGGATACAATTCGGCTAGCCGGGCCGGCGGCCTGAGATGGCGCTCGCCGTTCGGAAACAACGCGTAGCCCAGTTCCGGCAATGGCCGGCCCAGGCGGATTGCGGTCAAGGTTTCCTGCAGCGCCTGCCGCGAGCGGCGGTGCATATGCACGTCGTTGCAGGCCACCACCGGCAACTGCAATTGCCGGGCGAGCGCCTCGACGGCGTTGACCCGCCGGTGGTC
>JBNLFT010000115.1:0-8181 GCA_050305675.1 Methylococcaceae bacterium | reverse complement strand
CGAATTGGCGCCGATCGCCGCCGGCAGCGCACCTGCGACCGGCGCCAGCGTGCCGTCGAGCGCCAGTTCGCCGATGACGACATGTTCGGCCAGCATGTCGGCGGGAATCGCCCCCAGCGCCGCCATCAGCCCGAGCGCGATCGGCAAATCGTAATGGCTGCCTTCCTTCGGCAGATCGGCCGGCGCCAGATTGATCGTGATGCGTTGGATCGGAAAGTCGAAATGCGAATTCAAGATCGCTCCGCGCACGCGGTCCTTGCTTTCCTTGACCGCCGTTTCCGGCAGGCCGACGATGCTTAACGACGGCAGGCCATTGCTGACATGGACCTCGACGCTGACTTGCGGTGCGTCGATGCCGGAACGGCCGCGGCTATAGACGATGGCGAGTGACATGATCCAGTTGCTCTACTCAAATTGTTGTCTAGTTTTGAAGGGACTGTCGTGAAAATCGAATGGAAGCTGGACAACGCTCGGCGATCCGTAGAATGTGCTGAGCGAATGCGAAGCGCATAATGCTAACCGATACCCAAATGGGCGCAAGAGCGCTTTACTTTGTTCAGCACATCGTACGGGACTTTTGTTCCTTAAAGAATAATCAATCCTGATCTTGAGCTTGTTGCTGTTCCAGCGCCGCAACGCGTTTTTCCAGGTCTTCCAGTTTACTGCGGGTTTTCGCCAATACGGCTTTTTGCACGTCGAATTCCTCGCGGCTGACCAAGTCAAGCTTGTTCAACGCGCCTTGAAGAATAGCGCGGAAGTTTTTCTCCATGTCTTCTTTCAGGTTGCTGAAACCGGGCGGTACGGCGCCGGCTAAACGGTTGGCGATATCATCGATGGCTTTCGGATCAAACATGGTTATCTCTTTGGTTTGGGGTTAGCGGAAGCGGCGAGGGTATCCATTCTGGATTCGTCAGCGCCAAGGCCAGGTAAAATGCGGTTTCCCTGGCCATGAAAATCAATCCCTCAACATGAACTGTTTTGAAAGTTCATCCTTGCCGTTCGGGAAATATTGATTTCATCGATATTTCCAGAGGATTAATCGTGGCGGGAAGGGATATGTTCCCGGCATATCTTGTCGGTATCGGACTGTTCCAGTGGCAATTGGGTCAATTGACAGTGGAAATGGTGGTCCACCTCGGCGAAATAGTCGCAGGTTCTACAGAGCCCGAAGCTCTTCGAATTATTGGCTTTTTGCAGCGCCGACAACGTCACGTTCAAGGCCGTGCCGATCGAATCGAATTGTTGCGCGGTGACTTGCTGTTCCGCCTCGGCAAAGACCTGCAAGGGTTTCAGGGCGGAGATGACTTTTTCGCCTTGTTCGGTCAAAACCAAGTGCACGACCCTGCGGTCTTCGGGGTCGGGTACTTTTTCGATATATTTCTTGCGTTCCAGAACCTGAATCGATTGCGAAACCGTGCCCTTGGTCGAGCCTAGGTATTCGGTCACCGCCGCCGGCGTATTGCTGTGCCGGTTGCATTTCGCCAGATATTCCAGCACTTGGCCGTGGACCGGCTGTAATCTGATCGCGGCGTATTTCTTGCGTTCTTCCGAACGCATCAGCGTGCTGATGCGTTCGATCAATTTAAAAGTGTCTAACTCATGCATGACGGGATTTTAGCACAAGCCATGCCAACGCTCAGAGAAATCGGGCCGAATTATTTTGCCCGCATCGCACGCTTGAAAAATTCCGGCTGCGCCAGGCTGGCCTTGTGTATGTCGCTATTGTAATAAACGGTATCGAACGTCTTCTCGGCGGCGTCCTGTTCGCGAAAACCCGACAAATCCGATTTGCCGGCGACGGTCGCGCTCCACCAGCCGGACGGATAGACGCATTGCGGAAAAAACAGCGTTTGCAGATGGCCGAACCCGGCCGCGCTCATTGCTCCGCGCATCTCGCCCAACAGCTTCAAATGGTACAGCGCGGATTCGCTTTGCTGGATAACCATGCCGTGTTCGCTCAGGCTGCGATGGCAATCGCGGTAGAAAGCTTCGCTGAACAGGCCTTCCGCGGGTCCAACCGGGTCGGTGCTGTCGACGATGATCAGGTCGACGCTGCCGGGCGCGGCATCCTTGACCCATTTAATGCCGTCGATAAACTTCAACTGCGCGCGAGGGTCGCCGTTGGACTCGCACAGTTCCGGAAAATACTGTTCGGCCAGGCGGGTAACCCGTTCGTCGATGTCGATCTGCACGACTTCCTCGACGCCGGGATGTTTTAGCACCTCCTTTAGGGTGCCGCAGTCGCCGCCTCCAATGATCCAGACTTTTTTCGGATCGGGATGGGTGAACAACGCCGGATGGCTCATCATTTCGTGATAGAAGAAATTGTCGCGGCCGGTCAGCATGACGCAGCCGTCGATCACCATCAAGTTGCCGAAGCTTTCCGTTTCGTAGATCTCCAGGAATTGGAAGTCGGATTGTTCTTCATGCAGCTTGCGTTTGATCTTGAGGGAAAACGCCGAGCCGTCGGGCAGCCATTGTTCGGTAAACCATTGAGTCGCGTCAAGCATCGTCTGTTCCTGAAAAAGTATAAAATAGCAAAGAATGGACGGCATTATATTAAAATTTCCACTCGATTAGCATAACAGGATGACAACGTGAGTTCACAACCATGGTCGATCGAACAATCCGCGCAGTTGTATGCGGTGCGGCATTGGGGCCGGGACTATTTTTCCATCAACAGCCAGGGGCACGTCTGCGTCAAACCCCGGGCCGATAACGAGCGGACGGTCGATTTGTTCGAGGTCGCGCGTTCGCTGCAGGACAGGAAACTGTCGTTCCCGGTGCTGTTGCGTTTTCCCGATATTTTGCGCGACCGCATTCAAAAGCTGCAGCAGGCGTTCGACGGCAGTTGCCGTCAGCATGACTACCGCGGCGTCTATACGCCGGTTTATCCGATCAAGGTCAATCAACAAGGTACGGTGGTGGAAAACATCGTGGCCGCCGAAAGAATCGGCCTGGAAGCGGGCAGCAAGCCGGAGCTGTTGGCGATCCTCGGCTTGGCTCCGGGCGGCGGCGCGATCGTTTGCAACGGCTACAAGGACCGGGCCTACGTCCGCATGGCCCTGATCGGCCGGCAAATGGGACATCGCGTCTTCATCGTCATCGAAAAGCCGTCGGAGCTGGAATTGATTTTCGAAGAAGCTACCCGTTTGCAGGTGAAACCCCAGATGGGGATACGGGTGCGCTTGTCGACCATCAGCGCCGGCAAATGGCAAAACAGCGGCGGCGAAAAATCCAAATTCGGCCTGCACGCCAACGAGCTACTGCAACTGATTGAGCGTCTGAAACAGGCCGGCATGCTCGATTGCCTGCAGTTGATGCATTTTCACATGGGCTCGCAGATCGCCAATATTCACGACATCAAACTGGCGCTGAAAGAAGCCGGCCAGTTTTTTTTACAGCTGCGGCGGTTGGGCGCCGATATTACCACGGTCGACGCCGGAGGCGGCCTCGGCGTCGATTACGACGGCAGCGCCTCGCGACGGGATTGTTCGATCAACTATAGTCTGAAGGAATATGCCGAGAATATCGTCAAGACGTTCGCCGAGGTCTGTGCCGGCAACGATTTACCGCATCCCGACATCATCACCGAGTCCGGCCGAGCCATCACCGCCCATCATGCCGTGCTGATCACCAACGTCACCGAAGTCGAGTCGTTGCAGGCCGAGGAGGTCGGCGACGGCGAACTTGCGCTCGAAGGCAATATCGTCGAAGCCTATCATAACGTACAGTTCGATATCGCCGAGGCGCGGGCCTTGTTCGTGCAAGGCGATTCGAGCCTGCGACAGCTGGCGCAGGCGGAACGGCGCTATATCGACGCTTGCCATCGGATAAAAGAACGGCTGAACCCGGACAATCACAGTCAACGCGAAATCTTGCTCGAGCTCGATGAAAAACTGGCCGACAAAGTCTTTTGCAATTTCTCTCTGTTTCAGTCGATGCCCGATGTTTGGGGGATCGACCAGATCTTTCCGATCATGCCGATCCACCGCTTGACCGAGCGGCCGTTGCGCCGCGCCGTGCTGCAGGATTTGACCTGCGATTCCGACGGCCGCATCGACCATTACGTCGACGAACAGAATATCGAAAACACGTTGCCGATCCATCCGATTAACGGCGACGGTCCGTATTTGATCGGTTTTTTCATGCTTGGCGCTTATCAGGAAATCCTCGGCGACATGCATAATCTGTTCGGCGACACTCATTCGCTGAATATTGAACTGGATGACAACGGCTACCATATTAGCGACTTTCTCGAAGGCGAGCATGTTAGCGATCTGTTCGATTATGTGCATATCAATATCGACGGTTTGCGGTCGACCTATCACGAAAAAATGCAACAATGCCATTTAAGCGGCGAACAGCGCGACGGCTATCTGCAGGAATTGAACGCAGGCCTCAAGGCCTATACCTATCTGGAGAAATGACATGACAGCGGGGTTTATCGGACTGGGCGCGATGGGCATGGGCATGGTCCGTAACGTTGCCAAGGCCGGATTGTTGGCTGGGGTTTACAACCGGACCGTCGACAAGGCCGAGGAATTGGCGAACGAATTGGATGTGACGCTCTATACGACACCGGAAGAGCTTGCGGCGCGGGTCGACGTCGTATTGATCTGCGTCTCGACGGACGACGATGTACTGGAAATGGTCTCGGCCGTGGCCCAAACCATTCGACCGGGTTCGCTGGTAGTCGACCTGTCGACCGTCGCTATCGCCACCGCCGCCAAGGCCGCACAAATTCTGGCGGAAAAACAGGTGGACTTTCTGGACGCGCCGGTTTCCGGCGGCGTCGAAGGCGCCGACAAAGGCACGCTGGCGATGATGGTCGGCGGAGATCGCCGGGCGCTGAAGCGGGCCGCACCGGTCCTGGAAGCTATGAGTTCGCGGATCGTGCATATGGGGCCGACCGGTTCCGGCCAGGCGACCAAGGCGGTCAATCAGATTATGGCGGCGGGCATCAACCAGGCGGTGACCGAAGCGCTGGCTTTCGGGCAGGCGCAGTGTTTGCCGATGGACAAGGTCATCGAGGTGATCTCCGGCGGCGCCGCCGGCAACTGGTTTCTGGCGCATCGCGGCCCGACCATGACCCAAGGCATTTTCGAGCCCGGCTTCAAGGTGGGGCTGCATCACAAGGATCTGCAAATCTGCCGGCTTATGGCCGAACAGATCGGCGTCGACGAAGTCTGGCTGGCCTCGGCCTGCCTCGGCATGAACAGCATGAAACCGGAACTGGCCGCAAAACTGTGCGCCGCGCTCGAACTGGGGCCGGAGGTGCAATCGGCGCTGGAGATGTTCCCCAACAAAACATGGTCCTATCAAATCCCTCAGGACCCGTTGATTTACCGGCTCTACGAAATCGTCGGCGTCTACGGCGGCACGCTGAAGGAAATCATCCACGAAAAGTTCGGCGACGGCATCATGAGCGCCATCGATTTCAGCATGCATGTCGACAAGGAGGAAAATCCGGCCGGCGACCGGGTCGTGATCACGATGAACGGGAAATTCCTGCCTTATAAATCCTGGTAAGGCCGCCCGGATGCGGCCGAGCGCCGAACGGTCCTCCGTGCTGACGGACGACGATCCATCGCTCGCAACACATTGCGGTCGACGCGGCAGGCGGCGAGAATTCCCCGCTTGCCGCCGACGTGGGGTAAAATGCCCCGGTTGTCGATTGGATGCAGCGAACGCACCGGCAACGCGCAGCCAACCCCATTGATCAGCTAACCGACGGCACAAACGAATAAGAGGAGTTCACCGATGTCAGGTTTTTTTTCGCCGCAGCGGGCGCAGGCCAAGCCCGGATTCAGCCGTTGGATGGTCCCGCCGGCCGCCTTGTCCATTCATTTGTGCATAGGCCAGGCCTACGCCTTCAGCGTATTTAACCAACCGTTGACCCGCGTCATCGGCATCACCGCTTCGACCCCCGAAGACTGGAAACTGACGACACTGGGCTGGATATTCAGCCTCGCGATCGTGTTTTTGGGCTTGTCGGCTGCGTTCGGCGGAAAATGGCTGGAGAAAGTCGGCCCCAGGCTGACGATGTTCGTTGCCGCCTGCTGTTTCGGCGGCGGCTTCTGGATTGCCGCGCTGGGCGTGTATCTGCATCAAATTTGGTTGGTCTATCTGGGTTACGGGGTCATCGGCGGCATCGGCCTCGGCTTGGGCTATGTTTCCCCGGTTTCGACCTTGATCAAATGGTTTCCGGACCGCCGGGGACTTGCGACCGGCATGGCGATTATGGGTTTCGGCGGCGGCGCGATGATCGGCGCCCCGCTGTCCGTCATGCTGATGGAGCATTTCAAAACCCCCACTTCGGTGGGCGTCATGGAAACATTTATGGTGATGGGCGGAATTTATTTTCTGTCGATGCTGATCGGATCGCTGACGATACGAACGCCGGAAGATGGCTGGAAGCCCGAAGGCTGGACGCCGCCGGCAGTTACCAACAAAATGATCACGCAAAACCACGTTCACATCGACCAGGCCCTGAAAACGCCGCAATTTTACCTGCTGTGGCTGGTACTGTGCCTGAATGTCACAGCCGGCATCGGCGTGCTCGGCCAGGCTTCGGTCATGATCCAGGAAATGTTCAAGGGCAGCGTAACCGCCACCGCGGCGGCCGGCTTCGTCGGCCTGCTCAGCCTGTTCAACATGGGCGGCCGCTTTTTTTGGTCGTTCGCTTCCGATTATGTCGGGCGGAAAAACACCTATTTCATTTTTTTCGCACTGGGCATCGCCCTGTATGCGGCGGTGCCGTCGGCCGGGGCGGCCGGCAACATGCCCCTGTTCGTATTGCTGTATGCGGTTATTCTGAGCATGTACGGCGGCGGTTTCGCAACCATACCCGCCTATCTGGCCGACATTTTCGGCACCAAATTCGTCGGCGGCATCCACGGCCGGCTGCTGACCGCCTGGGCCAGCGCCGGCGTTTTCGGCCCGGTATTGGTCAATTACCTGCGCGAATTCCAGATCGAACAAGGGGTGGCCAAGGCGGAAGCGTACAACGTCACGATGTACATCATGGCCGGCATTCTCGCCCTCGGTTTCCTGAGCAACCTGTTGATCAAGCCGGTGCACGAAAAACATCACATGAAAGCCGACGAAGTCGACGATCCGATCGTCTAAACGGTCAGCCTTGCGCTATACGGGAATGCGAAAATTCCGGTTTCCCGTATCGCAAGGCTCAACTCCGATTTCGCCTAACGTCAATCCAAGGACGAGCAACCGAGAACCCACTGATACAAGAACGACATGAGCGATTCATCCAACGACAAAAAATTCAATCCCTGGCTCGTTTTATTCTGGCTTTACGTGACCGTACCGCTGGCCTGGGGCATCTGGTCGACGCTGCGCAAAGCGCTGGCCTTGTTCGACTAACGAAGACGCCGACTTCGGCGCGCCGGCATTTCCTTTCCGAACGAAATGCCGAGTGAACCCGCATTCGCTAGCCTTCGGCTAAGCGATCTCGATCAACCGCTGCCTGGTATTGCGGCCCTCGGAACAGCGGACGACTCCGGCGTTCATTCCCGGATGGATTTATTCGACGCTTCCTTACTATAATGGCGCAGGTTTCCGCGTAGTGTGCCGGCGCCGGGGAACTTAGCGCCCTTTCCGGCACATCTAAATATTTTAAGCCATAGCCGTTGTTGTCTTCCGATGAGTTTATCCCCACGTCATTGCCAATCTGCCGCGACCATCTTTACGCTGTTCGTGCTCGTACTGCTGAACGGGTGCCAAACGCAAAACCCGGCGGCGAAAACCGAAACCCTCAATACGCCGGCCTTGCGTTCCACGGTAGCCGTCGCCTTCGCACCCGACGGCCGCTTATGGCGCTTGATTCCGACCCCCGACGCGGTATTTGTCGACTACTCCGACGACAACGGCAAAAGCTTCGGGCCGGCACTGCAAGTCAATCCGGCGGCGCAAAAGATCAGCGTCTGGCCGGAAAATCCGCCCGCCATAGCGATCGCCAAAAACGGCCGCATCCATGTGTTGTATTATGCCGACGAGGCGCAACGGTCGACCAGCTTCTACAGCTATTCGGACGACGGCGGAAAGAGCTTCAGCGCGCCGAAACTGGTCAGCGACCATGCCGATTCGGCCATGCATTACATGGACCGGATGCTGCTCGACAACGAAGACAAGGTCTACCTGTTCTGGCACGACCGGCGCCAC
>JBNLFT010000114.1:0-8190 GCA_050305675.1 Methylococcaceae bacterium | reverse complement strand
AATCAAGAAACAAACCTCTCCGGGCCGAGAAAAATACGAGACCTGCGGAGTCGTCGAGCTGACCGATAAGGGCATGATTTTGAAATGCACCTACCTGTACTACTTCCTGAGCAAAATGTAAGCCTCGGAAAAGTCATACCGGCGGATCATCGGGAAACGCCGGTATGACAATTAACGCACCCGCCTGACCGCAACCACGGCGCCGCAAAATACCAAAACGCTAGGCAAAATCGCCATCAGCATCGGATCGAAGCCGTATACCAAGCCCAAATGACCTGCTATTTTGTCGAAAATATTGAAGGTCATGCCGATTAGAATACCGATCATCATGCGGCCGCCGGTCCCTATGCCTCGCCTGATACTGATCACGAAGGGAGCCGACACCATCAACATGACGAAGGTGACCAACGGATTGATCAAGCGACTCCAGAATGCCAACTCGAAAGATTGCGATTTCTGATTATTATCCTTCAGGAAATCGATATACATAAACAAATCGTACAGCGACAAGTTATCCGGATTCACCACCACAATACTCAACAAATCGGGATCTATCGACGTATTCCAGCGCTGATCGGCCGCCGAATCGGCGAATATTTGCCGGGGCGTGACTTCCGACCAGCGGATGTTTTCCATGCGCCATTGTTGCTGACCCAAGTAACGCGCCGTTTCGGCATGTTTCAGTAACTCCAAGCGCCCTTCCTCGTTCAAATGGTAGATACTGATATCCCCCAAAAAACCGTCGTCGTGAATTTGCCGGACATTAATGAAGTCGTTCCCCTCCCGCAACCACATGCCATAACGCGAATGCATCACCACTTTTTTGTTTTGCGCCGTCGTCTTAATGAGCTGTGCCGTGCGCTCGGCCGCCGGGGCGATAAATTCTCCGACCACCAAAGAAATAATCACCAACACCAAGCCGGCCAACATGATCGTGCGAATCACCCAAAACACCGACAAGCCGATCGAGCGCATCGCGATGATCTCCCGGTTGTTGGCCATCGCGCCCACCACGAACAAACTCCCCAACAAGGCTGCCGAAGGGACCAGTTCGTAAAACACCCGGGGCGAGGTTAAAGTCAAATACATCAGGATTTCCCTCAAGCCGTAGCTACCCTTACCCAGGTCCTTCAGCTCGTCGCTGAAGGTAAACAGGTTGAACAGCGTCAGCAGCAAAATCACGGTGACCAACGATCCCTTGATTACCTCTTTCACAATATACAGGGTCAGTACGTTCACGCCTTGGCCCTCCCGGTCAATTTCATTTCAATCCAACGCCACCCGTACAAACGAATCAACAAACCGACGCCTACCAGCAACAGCAACGAATAGATCCAAACGTAGCCGACCACCGCCGGCAACGTCTCTTTAACGACCCAACTGTGATTGACCTTGGTCAGATTGCCGTAAACGAAATAAATTGCGAAAGCGACCAACAAACTCCCGTAAACACCGCCTCGGGGCGACAATTTAGCCAGCGGAACGGCCAGCAGGCTTAAAAAAATCACTCCTAGCGGAATCGACAAGCGACTCTGTATCTCGGCGATATCGTACGGTTTTTCCGATTGCCATAATTCTTTGGTAGAAATCGATTCCCGGTGCAAAGTGACCGCCCGGGTTTTCTTTTCGATCCTGACCCCGTACTCGCGAAATTTTTCGATAACGAAATTTTGCTCGCCCGGCGTACCCTGCACCCGCTCCCCTTGTTCCAAAATCAGATATAGCCCGCCGGGGCGAAATTCCAGACGCCCGTGGTCGGCGCTGATGATGCCGAGCCTTCCGTGTTCCCGATTTTGCACGAAAACATGATGCATGCGGCCGTCGAAATCGACATCTTCGACATAAAACACCAGCTCTCCGCTGCTCGACTCGGTAAAGCGCCCGGCCGAAATACCGCGAATATCGGCCGAACTTTCGTCCTCGGCGGCCAGAATCTGCATCCGCGCTTCGGCCCACGGCGAGGCCACCAACGACAAACCGGCGGCTACCAACGAAAGCGGCAACACCAATAGAAAAACCGCACGGTAGATCGTCGCCGCTCCGCCGCCGGCGGATGCAATCGCGGACATTTCCTGATCGCGGTACATCCGCCCCAAAACCATCAGCACCGCCATGAAGATGGAGGCCGGCAAAAACGCGGCGCTGGCGACGACCGTTTTCAATCCTAAAATGTGCAGCACCGTCTCATTGGATATCTTGCCTTCGATCGCTTGCCCCAATACTCGAACGAATTTGCGGCTAACGATGATGACGACGATCACCGACAATACCGCCGACACCGTTTTCAGCAAATCCATGAACAACAAACGGTCCAACACCGTCAAAAGTCGGACCGACCTGCCTTTCTCCGCACTCACCGAACCTTTGTTCAATCAACTTCCCCATCAATCTCATGTATAATTCGAAGCCATATTTTACCGCAATATACCGCGCAACAATCCCAATAAACGACTGCTAACGGATTATCCTTATGGACTATTTTATAGAAACGTTAACCCTAGACAAACTCGAAAGCCATTGCCTGATTACCGGAATCTACGAGAATCAGCAGCTCGGCAGCACCGCCGCGGCGCTCGACGTTCAAACCCGGGCAGTGGTGGAAAACATCGTCAAACGAGGCGATATCAAGGGAAAAAACGGCGAAACGCTGTTGCTCAATTACCTGCCTGATAGCCGGATACAACGGATTTTGCTGGTCGGCATGGGAGAACGAGGCAAAGTTACGCGCAAGTTGTATCGTAAAGCGTTAACCGCCGCCATCAAGACGATCAGGGACAGCAAACTGGCATCGGCAACCAGCTCGCTGCACGACATCGCCGTCGAAGATGCCGACGTAATCTGGAAAGTGCGGCAAACGGTCGAGGTATTCAACGACGGCATTTACCAATATTGCCATACCAAAAACTGCGACGAATCGAAAGTGCAGCTCCAACAACTCTCGATCCTGGCCGGCGGCGGTCTGCAAGAGGGGATCGAAAAAGGCCTGCAGCAAGGCGTGGCCATCGCCCAGGCGATGGATTTGACCAAGCGTTTGGCCGATCTCCCCGGCAACATCTGTACGCCTTCCTATTTGGCGGAACAAGGTCTCGAACTGGCCGAAAAATTCGAGCACCTGAGCTGCGAGATCCTCGAGGAGAGTCACATGGAAGCGCTCGGAATGGGCGCGTTTCTCGGGGTGTCTCGCGGTAGCCGCCAACCGGCGAAACTGATCACGTTGCATTATCGCGGCAGCGAAAACCATAGCAAGCCGATCGTGCTGGTCGGCAAAGGGCTGACGTTCGACGCCGGCGGTATTTCTTTGAAACCCGGCGCGGGCATGGATGAAATGAAATACGACATGTGCGGCGGCGCGACCGTGCTCGGCGTCGTCCAGGCCGCCGCCCAGTTGGCGTTGCCGCTAAATATCGTCGGCTTGATTCCGTCGTCCGAAAACCTGCCTGACGGCAACGCCAATAAACCCGGCGACATCCTGACCAGCATGTCCGGCAAAACCATCGAGGTGCTGAATACCGATGCCGAAGGACGCTTGATTCTATGCGACACGCTGACCTACGCGAAAAAATTCGATCCGGAAGTGGTGATCGACATGGCCACCTTGACCGGCGCCTGTATCGTTTCGTTGGGCCGAGTTCCCAGCGGCCTGCTGGGCAACGACGACGCCCTCTGCGAGGACTTGAGCAAAGCCAGTGAAACCGCTTGCGACGGCGTCTGGCGGCTGCCGCTGTGGGAAGAATACCAGGAGCAACTGAAATCCAATTTCGCCGATCTGGCGAATATCGGCGGGCCCGACGCCGGCACCATCACCGCCGCCTGCTTCCTGTCCCGCTTTGCCGAGGATTACCGCTGGGCTCACCTGGATATAGCCGGCACCGCTTGGCGCACCGGACAAAACAAGGGCGCAACCGGACGTCCGGTGCCGCTGTTGACGCAGTACCTGTTGAATCGGGCTCATGCCTGAGGTCACTTTTTACGTCCTGCAGAGCCAATCGCAACAGGAGCGACAGGCATTTGCCTGCAAACTGGTCGAAAAGATCTACCGCAGCGGTCGCAGCTGCTTTGTCCTGACCGATTCGGATCAGCAAAGCCGGCAACTGGACGATGTTTTATGGACCTTCAGACCCGGCAGCTTCGTGCCGCACCAGATCTTTAAAGACGAGTTACCGCTATTTCCGCACACCGTGCTGATCGGCAGCGACGCCATTCCGCAACAGTGGCAGGACGTGATCGTCAATCTGGCTGCGCATCCCCCGAGCCACGACGAACGTTGCCGGCGTATTCTGGAAATACTGGACGACAGCGAGGAAACCAAACAGGCCGGCCGCAACCGCTATCGTCACTACCGACAAGCGGGGCTGGAAATTTCCACCCACCGAATGTAGTCGCGGAGCATGACGCGGCTGCCGAGTTCATGCGGCCGTCCGCCATATCCGAGTCGCGCACAAGACGAGACTGCCCCGCCCGGCGCCAAAAAAAAACCAAAACCGTGATTTACGGTTAAAATATTTTTTGAACATCAAGAACAATATCAGACATCCATGGAAAAAACCTACTCCCCCCATTCAATCGAGCAACGCTGGTATCAAACCTGGGAAGAAAAAGGCTATTTTGCGGCAAAACAGGATGGCGAATCCTACTGCATCATGATTCCTCCACCCAATGTAACCGGCAGTTTGCATATGGGGCATGCGTTTCAGGATACGATCATGGATGCATTGACCCGCTACCACCGCATGAAGGGCTACAGTACGCTATGGCAGCCCGGCACCGACCACGCCGGCATCGCCACGCAGATGGTGGTGGAAAGGCTGGTCAACGCCGAAGGCAAGACCCGCCACGATTACGGTCGCGACGCGTTCATCGAAAAAGTCTGGGAATGGAAGGAGCAATCCGGCGGGACCATTACCCGCCAGTTGCGGCGTATGGGATCGTCGCTGGATTGGGGCAAGGAACGGTTCACGATGGACGACGGCATGTCCAAAGCGGTGTGTGAAGTCTTTATCAAGCTCTACGAGGAAGGATTGATCTACCGCGGCAAGCGCTTGGTTAACTGGGATCCGGTACTGCACACCGCGGTTTCCGACCTGGAAGTGCTGTCCGAAGAAGAAAACGGCTCAATGTGGCATATGCGTTATCCGTTGGCCAACGGCGCCGGCCACCTGATCGTAGCCACGACGCGTCCGGAAACGATGCTCGGCGATGCCGCGGTGGCGATCCACCCGGAGGACGAGCGTTACAAACATCTGTTGGGCGAACTCGTCGTCCTGCCGTTAACCGGCCGCCGCATACCGATCATCGCCGACGATTACGTCGACCCGGAATTCGGGACCGGCTGCGTCAAAATCACCCCAGCCCACGATTTCAACGATTACGAGGTTTGGACCCGGCATCGCGACATGTCGGCGATCGCCGACCTACCCCACGGCGGCCTGATCAATATCTTCACCGTCGACGCCACGGTACGCGACAACAACGACGGTTTTAACCTGATCCCGGACAAATACACCGGTCTCGAACGCTTCGAGGCCCGCAAACGAATCGTCGCCGACCTGGAAGCGCAGGGGTTGCTGGAAAAAACCCAAGCTCACAAATTGATGGTACCGAGAGGCGACCGCACCGGTACGGTCATCGAGCCGCTACTGACCGACCAATGGTACGTCAAGATCGAACCTCTGGCCAAGCCGGCCATCGAGGCGGTGGAGCAAGGCGACATCAAATTCGTCCCCGACAACTGGAAGAACACCTATTTCGAATGGATGCGCAACATCCAGGATTGGTGCATCTCGCGGCAAATCTGGTGGGGCCATCGCATCCCGGCCTGGTATGACGATCAGGGCAATATCTACGTCGGTCACAGCGAACAGGAAATCCGCGCTAAACACAAGCTGGCCGCCGATTACCCATTAAGACAGGACGACGACGTGCTGGATACATGGTTCTCTTCGGCCTTATGGCCGTTCTCGACGCTGGGCTGGCCGGAACAGACACCGGAACTGGGAAAACATTATCCGACCAGCGTCTTGGTCACGGGCTTCGACATCATCTTCTTTTGGGTCGCCAGAATGATCATGATGGGGCTAAAATTCCGGGACGACGTCCCGTTCCGTGAAGTCTACATCCACGGCCTGGTACGCGACGCCGAAGGCCAAAAGATGTCCAAATCCAAAGGTAACGTGCTGGATCCGATCGATTTGATCGACGGCATCGATCTCGAATCGCTAATCGAGAAACGCACATCCGGGATGATGCAGCCGCATCTGGCAAAAAAGATCGAACAGGCAACCCGCAAACACTTTCCGGAAGGAATTCCGTCCTTCGGCACCGACGCGCTACGGTTCACGTTCGCCTCGTTGGCAACCACAGGCCGCGATATCCGCTTCGACCTGGCGCGTACCGAAGGTTACCGCAATTTCTGCAACAAGCTGTGGAACGCCTCGCGTTATGTACTGATGAACTGCGAAGTACAGGACGACAACGGCGATCGTATCGAAGCCCGCGACTGCGGTCAGAACGGCTCCGAGTGTGAACTGTCGGTTGCCGATCGCTGGATTATGTCCCGTCTGCAACAAGCTGAAAAAGCCGTTGAAGACGGCATCAACAGCTACCGCTTCGATCTGGCCTCACAGGCACTGTACGAATTCGTCTGGAACGAATACTGCGACTGGTATCTGGAGCTGTCCAAGATCTCGCTGCAAGCGGACGATACGGCGCTGCAACGCGGCACCAGAAAGACTTTGCTCGCGGTCTTGGAGGCCGTTCTGCGGGTCGCCCATCCGCTGATCCCGTTCATTACCGAGGAAATTTGGCAGCGGGTCGCACCGTTGGCCGGCATCGGCGGCGAAACCATCATGCTGCAGCCTTATCCCGAAGCCGACAGCAGCCTAATCGACATGCGCGCGATCGATGCAACCGAATGGATCATGGCTTTTATCCTCGGTATCCGCCGGATACGCGGCGAAATGAATATCGCCCCCGGTAAACCCTTGAGCGTGCTGTTGCAGCACTATTCGGCCGACGATCAGTCGCTGTTGGATGACAACCGCGAATATCTACTCAAACTCGGCAGGCTTGAAGCGATCGATTTGCTGGCGGCGAACGACGCGGCGCCGGAGGCGGCAATCGCCCTGGTCGGCAAAATGAAGATTCTGATACCCATGGCCGGCCTTATCGACAAAGACGCCGAGCGGGCCAGGCTGAACAAGGAAATCCAAAAACTGCAAAAGGAACTGCCGCGCATCGAGGGCAAGCTGAATAACGCCAATTTCATCGATAAGGCGCCGGCCGAAGTCATAGAGAAAGAAAAGGAAAAGCTGGCTAATTTGCGCTCGTCGCTACACAATCTCAACGAACAATTGCAAAAAATCGAAGCACTTTAATGAACAGCAGTACGGCAACGGCCCAACCCGCTCCGACGACCATCGACGAATGGGCGCGCTTTCTGTGCGAGCGCGAGATGCCGATTTTTTCCAATACCGCCAACAACATCTATGCCTTGCTGGATGACAAGAAAAAAGGCGCCATGGAACTGGCGTCGATCATCCTGCAAGACCCCAACTTGACCGCAAAACTGTTGAAACTGAGCAACAGCAGCTACTACAATCCCTCTCGGCAAAAAATCAATACCATATCGAGAGCCATCGTCATTCTCGGCGCGCAAACGATCCGCGAGCTGACCCTGGCCTGCGCTTTTTTCGAATCGATCCTGTCCTCGGCGAACAAGGAACGCGCCAATCAGGAAATCGGCAACGCCATCCATGCCGCGGTGCAAGCCAAAGAATTAGCGATACTAACCAACGATCTATCGCCGGAGGAAATTTTCATCTCCACGCTGTTGCACAACATCGGCAACATCGCATTCTGGTGTTTCGATCACAAGCAAGGGAAACAGATACACGAACTGTTGAACTCGGGACGCTACACGGCCGAGGAGGCGGAAAAAAAAATACTGGGCTTCTCGTTACGGCAACTGAGCAAACGGCTCAGTCACAGCTGGCACCTGGGCGGACTGACCGAACGGGCGATTAACGAGTCCGACGCCAAGGATCCGCGACTGCAGCTGATTCGCCTGGGGCACGACATTTGTCAGGCGATCAAGGCAGGGCAACAGTCCGCGTTAATGCAGCAATGTCAGCGAAAACTGAACCGGCTGACCGGCCTCGGTGCAAACCAGCTGACCGAACGCCTGCAGCGAAG
>JBNLFT010000113.1:0-8235 GCA_050305675.1 Methylococcaceae bacterium | reverse complement strand
CTTTAGAGTGAAACACCGAGGTGCCGAAAGCGAACTTCCAGTGATCGATGCAGTGCCCGGCCAAGTCCAGCGTATCGCGTAATTGGCCGAAACCGACTCCGGTGTCGATGACCATCGTCAAGCCGACGCTTCTGGGTTTTTGTGCGCGGTTGTCGATCAATCCGCCGACGATGCTGTCCCAGGCAAGATCAGGCATATTCCACTCCTTGCGCCAGCAAGCTCAGCGCTCTTTCGATCATCGCCAAGTCGGCTCCCCAGGGCACGACCGCCGTCGCGCCGTCGTACTCGATATCGAATTCGAGCAAGCAGCATTTGAGCAGCGTCGCTTGCGGCGAGGCGGCCGCCAGCTGGCGCGGGCACATTTCGACCCGCGGCGGTTCGTCGCCGTAATAATGGCGGTGAAATTGCAAGCTGCGTTCGCAGCCGATCAGCGTCCACGGTTGGCGTTGCGGCGGTCGTTCGTCGAGAAAAAACAGCGGCGCGCCGAGGTTATCCAAGCCGCCGGAGCGGCAGGGCACCAGATAGGCCTCGGCCTCGGTTTGCGCGCACAGTTGCTGCAAATCGATCCGTTCCAACTGCAGGCAGATCGGCGGCAGGTCGGCATAGCTGAGCACATGCTCGGCCATTTTATACAGCTTGGGCGGCTCCGGCGGCGCCACCTCGACCACTCGCAACATCAACGGATCCGGGCGGTGAATAACGTTGATGTGGTCGAATGCTCCCTGAACGACCAACGTCTCCTCGGGGCCGAGGCCCAACTCCACGGCCAATTTGGCCAGCGCCGAACGGTTGGCGGGATCGGTTTCGGGCGCCACGATGAACGCACAACGATCCGGCAGGGCCAGCACTTCGACCGCGTCCACCCGGGAAAACAGCGTTTCGCTGGAAGCCCGCTGCACGGCGGCGACGGCGTATTCGTTCATATCGTTGTGCAACACCACGATATCGGTGCGCCGGTATACCTCCCGCGACAGCAGATGGTCAATGATCGCGTCGGCGTTGAAGGCGCCCGCGTAGAATTGATAGCTGACACGGCGATAAGGCAGCGGCACGAAGTTTTTCCGGGTACCTAGGTTGCCAACTTCGAGTATCTCGCCGCCCATAATTCCAGATCGCTCTCAACATAGTGGAAAATGCCGCGCCGATTCGTCCGCTCGCAGCTCGTGCTGGTGGATCTGCAGCGGATCGAGGCGGCGAATCAGTTCGACCATGTCGGCGGTCGGCAGCGCGATCTCCGACAACGTGTCGGCTACTGAAAAGTCGAACCCGGTATGCTCGCGTATCGTCTCGACCGCCGTGTCCGGATACAGTTTTGCCAACCGGGCGCGCCCGCCGTCGTCGAAGTCGAACACCGCCAACTCGGTAACCAATGCATCCGGCCCGCCGCCTCGATACCCCATCTCTTGCCGGCTTCTACCGTCGGCGCTGCGATGGCCGACGCTGGTAATAAAATCGCATTGCTCGACCAAGCGGTAGCGCCGACGCCCTTTAGCGTCCATCATCGACCTG
Organism: Methylococcaceae bacterium; assembly: GCA_050305675.1. Lineage (GTDB taxonomy): Bacteria > Pseudomonadota > Gammaproteobacteria > Methylococcales > Methylomonadaceae > Methylomarinum. The sequence goes on along the minus strand of JBNLFT010000113.1, from coordinate 6,726 downwards.
TGGGCCGCGGTCCAGATCGTGACCCGTCCGGCGTCGCAGGACAAATTGCAGCCTCCGCCGCCGCCGGGCAATTTCAATTTCAAACTCTCCCCTCCCAACCCGGTCACGTTCAGATTGCCGTAGGGGTCGATTTGCAGGCCGGACAAGAACATCCGGTCAAGCCTGCCGGTGGCCGCCAGATCGAACAGCTGTTCGATATCCAGATCGCATTCGGCGTCCCTGTTCATGCTCCAATCGTTGCTGGTCGGCGTTAAAAACGCCGGCCGCGGATTGACCGCATAGGTCGCCCCGGCGATCAACACCAGGTTCGGCGCGTGGGTACGCTTTGCCAGATGCAGCGCCAGTTGCACCAACGGTGATCCGAAACCGTGGAACACCAAGGTGCCGTCGCTTACACTGAGCGCGATCTGATAGATCAGCGCCTCCCCTAGCGAACAATGGGTAATCGGCTGCTTATTCATACAACGCCATCCACGCTTCGCGCCCTTCCCGCCAGGATCCCAGGCGCTGCATCGTTTGCTCGCCGCCGACGGCTTGCAAATAGTCGTCGTGACTGCGGCAGGAGAAGACAAAGGGTTGTAAGTAGCCTTGACTGAACGCTTCCGGCCCCTGCCCGGCCAGCCGGTAATATTCCCCGGTATGGCGGCGGTCGTAAGCGTAGAACGGATAGCAGGCGGTGGGATGCGCCCCGTAACGGACCTCGGACAGCGCGGTGACGTAAAAATACGGGATGGTGACGCCCAGTTCGGTCATGCGCTCGCCGGAAACCAGCTCTTCTACGGTCGCGATGACTTTTTTCGCCGCCTTGGCAAACAAGATATCGGCCACCGGCGGCCCCGAGATATGCAGATTGCCGCGGCTGTCGCCGTATTGGGCGTGCAGGATCGCGACGTCGGGTGCTAGCGCCGGCACCAGCACCAGTTCGTCGCCGGTGAACGGACAAACCATCGTCCGGAATTCCGGATGCAAGCGCATGAAGTCGGTGCCCCTGACCGAGCGTATCGGCATGAACGGCAGCCCCGCGATCGCCGCGCGCAGTTGTTGCACCAGCGTGTAGCAGCAACTGTCCTCTACCGCGACGACCCCAGCCTCGCAGGCGCGGCGGTAATTGGGAGCCATCCCGAAATCCTGTTCGAAGCCGACGTAAGATTCCGCGCTAACCGCAACGCAGCCGGCCCCGCATAACAGATCGACGTCGATGCCGTGCGCCGAACCGACCAGCGTTAACCCGCTGGTGCCCTGCCTGATCAACTCGCGCAGCGCCGCCATCGGTTCGCGCCACGACAGCCCGCCGCCGATCGCCACGCAGTTGCCGTCGACCACATGGGCGGTCAGTTCGGATAAGCGACACACTTTATCGGGCTGCGTGTACATCGCGAACTCAGCCGTCGGCATCCGAATGAAGCGCACCGCCGCAGCATGGGCAGCCGCCGCCCCGGGCCGACTCCAACGGATGGGCGAGCGGCGGACGCTCGTTGTCCGGCGCGGCCTGCTCGCCGCCGCATTGGGGACACACCCAGCGTTCCGGCAAACGGGTGCCGGCGAATACCATGCCGCTGAAACGGTGACCGCACTGCGGGCAATGCAGTTGATAGACCGGCATGACGGTTACGCCGCCTGGGTCGCCTTGGCCGCCAGTTCCGAGCGCACCAGTTGCGTGCCCTGCACCAGCGCGTGCAGTTTTTCCGAGGCGATGTAGCGCTGCAGCAGGATCAGCCCGCAGTCGGTGGTTACCCCCAGCCGGTCGGCCGGCACGACTTGCAGCAAGCGGCGGATACGATCGGCGACTTGTTCCGCGGTTTCGGTGATGGTGCTTTTGACATCGATCACGCCGGCCCAGAAGCTGACGTTGTCGGGCAACGGATGGGACTTCAACACGTCGAGACCGCTCATGTCGTCGCTGCGGCGACCGCAGTTTTCCAGATTCAACACGTCGATATTGGCTTCGTAGGCTTTCGGCACCACCGACGAGGTCGCCGACGGCGCTTGCCCGCGGCGCTTGCTAAGGTCGAAGATTTGGCCGGCCTCTGCGGTATCGTCCGGTAAATAAGCCGGCGTGCCTCCCCAGTTGCCCCAGCAGACGTGAACGATGATTTGCGCATTCTTCACGCCCTCGACCGCACGGTTGAAAGCCTCGATGGCCCAGCCCTCGAAACCGTAAGGCCAGGTAAACTCGTCGAACTGTATGAAATCGACGCCCAGCGCATCGACTTCCAGCAAATCCTCGTTAATCGCCGCCGCGAGCGCCATCGCGCGGTCGCGACTGGACGGATAATGCAGGTCGTTGGTGCATTGGGCCAGCACCTGAACGCCGGTGTACTGGACCTTGGTCGGCTTGTCGGTAGCCCGTTTCAGAGCCCGCGCCTGCTCGACCATGATCGCGCCGCGCCGCTTCAGCTCCCGGTCCAGCGTGGCGGCGTGCAGTTTACTGTAAATCGGAAACCCCAGATGGCCGCCTTTCAGGTTGTAACCGAGACGGCGGAAATAATAGTACAGCGCCTGGTCGGCATAATTGTCGCCATGTACCCGGCCGTCGGTAATGATGTCGAGACCGGCGATTTCCTGGTCCTTGACGACGGCGGCGACGACGTCTTCCAAGGCCTCCCGCAACAGCGCGTCGGGCGGTTCCTGGTCGCCGCTGAAATGACGGGCGAACTCGGCATCCCACCACCTCGGGTTAGGGTAATTCCCCACCATGCTGGTCGGAATTGTGATATTTCGATTGCCTATAATCATGCTGCGCCTCCACTGAAAGTTGTTAGTCGTTCCAGAAGTGACCGGAGATGCCGAAGAAGAGCGCTTTCACAAAACGGATTGTCGGTGCCTGCATGTTCTCGAACCGGCCGGATATCCCTTGTAACGGCTGGAGCAAACGCCGTACCACTGCGCCCTAGTTCCGTCACAAACCGGTAAGCGACTGATTTTTTTGTGAATTACCCCACAGATTTGATTCCAGAAGCGGCGTCCGCGGGCTCACTGCCGGAAACTGCTGCCGAACTGCCGGCACTTATGCCGGAGGGCCGGCACGAGATCGGTCAGCGCGGCCGAACGATACCCAGTTTCTGCATTTTGTATTGCAGCGAAGTCCGTTTCATTCCGAGCCTTGCCGCCGCCCCGGCGGGTCCGGCAACGACCCAGCGGCATTCTTCCAGCGCGCGCAGGATGTGTCCGCGTTCGACGTCGGTCAAACTTAACTCGGAGCAGAACGTATCTTGGCTTGGCTTCAATTCGGCGAGAGGCAGCTCCAACGCGTCCCCCCTCGATAAAATAACGCCGCGCTCGATAAAATTCGCCAGCTCCCTGACATTTCCCGGCCAGTGATTGCGGCAAAGCGCTTGTACGGTAGACTCGGGTATGCTGGTGATTCGTTTGCCGTACTCGGCGGCGAATTGGCGGCAGAAATGGGTGGCCAGCAGCGGGATGTCCTCGCTGCGCTCCCGCAACGGGGGAATCGCAAGCGGGAATACGTTCAGGCGATAGAACAGATCGTCGCGAAAGCGCCCTTGGCTTACCATGTCGGACAGATTACGGTTGGTGGCCGCGACCAAACGCACGTCGACGCGTATCGTCCGCGGACTCCCCAGACGTTCGAATTCGTGTTCCTGGATGACCCGCAGCAGCTTGGCCTGCAATTCCAACGGGATCTCGCCGACTTCGTCCAGGAAGATGGTGCCCCCGTGCGCCAGTTCGAAACGCCCGATTCGTTGCCCCGAAGCCCCGGTAAAGGCCCCCTTTTCATGTCCGAACAGCTCGGCTTCGAGCAAGCCGGTCGGGATCGCCGCGCAGTTCAGTTTGACGAACGGATAGTCGCACCGCGGGCTCATGCGGTGAATCGCCCGCGCGACCAGTTCCTTGCCGGTGCCGGTCTCCCCTTGTATCAATACGCATGCCCGGGTGGGCGCGACCTGGCCGACGTGCAGCAGAACGTTTTGCAGGGCTTGGCTCAAGCCGATGATCTCGTCGCTCTTGTCGTCGTCCTGCAATTGCCGGCGCAGGTAAGTGTTTTCGGCCAACAATTGGTCCTTGATTTGCTCGGCGATCGCGGTCCGGTTGTGCGCGGCGCTGACTTCGCGCCGTTGCAGTTCGAGAATCGCCTGGTTTACCGCGGACTTAAACAGCAGTTGTTCGATGTTCGACGGAAACGAAAGATCGCTGGTGGCAACCACGATCACCCCGCGCTCCCGGGTCAATCCGAGCTGAGCCCGGGAGACCGCGACCTCTCCCGAGGCGACGGGATTGACGATGATCGCTTTCGGCGACGCGTCCCCATCGTACAGCCAGGGATGCAGCCGCCTTGCGATCTCGCCGATTTTGTCATTGGCGGACGGGCAATTCGCTACCCGGCAGATTTCGGTCGGGGGCGAGTCGCTCGAACCGTACAGACGGACATAGGCGAACTGCAAACCGAGCATGCGTATCAGTACCTCGAGCAGGGTATCGAGTACCTGATCGATAGCGCTGCCGTTCCATATTGCCGGCAACGCCAGGAGGCCGACCAGATCGTTGATGCAGCCCTGCAGGTCTTTGATTCGCTGACTGCTGTCCCGCATGGATGAACCGGCTGATGACCGCGACGGCTCAGGAAGCTGCCGGAGGCGTCCGCTGCTGTTGGCGGTTCCGTAACTCCCGCAAAAAATCGTCCGGCGGCACGAAAAACGGGTTTTCCTGGAGTACGCCGCCGATGATAACCATCGGATGGGTGCGCAGGATATCGATCACGCTGGCGCCGAATTGGTCCAGATCGTAGACGCAGATCACGGGATCGGGATAGCGGTGCAGGAAATAGTTGAGCCGGGATTCGTATTCGACGATATCGGCGACCCCCGGACGGTCCTCCAATGCCCATTCCATGTGGGCCACCAGCCGGGTCAGCGGATATCCTTCCCGCTTGGCCTCGTCGAGCACGCTTTGCAACATGGCCAGCATGCGGTCTTGATCGAAATGGCCGTCGAGCAAATACGCATCTTGCCAGTTGCGGACTTCCAGTTGACCGTTTTGCGCCGTCGCCCCGGTTTCGATACCGGCCGCTTCCAGATGGCGCAGGTGGGCGTCGCGCCGTTTCGGATCCACGACGTGGAACGCTTTTTCGCCGCGCTCGAAGCCGTCCTTGATGAACGGAAGGAGCACCGGATACTCCTCTTCCTCGGAATGAAAAAACGCGCAGATATGACAATGACCGTCGAGCCGCGATCCGGCGAGTTCGATCGGGTGGCGAGATGCGGCGGCTCCCTGCTTTCTCGTACGGGTGCTGTGATTAGTGGAACGCATGGTATCCGACCTTCCTGACAATGGCGGTCAAGCGCAAAGGCAAAGTGTTAACACCTCGAACAGCGAGCGCCTTTCGGTTGCTGGAAAGGCGGAGGGCTGTTCCGAATTCGTCGCTTTCCGCATTCTAGTTATGATTAGAATCCCTTCGTCTTGCGCCCCGGACAGGCTTTGGCGGCCACCGCGGCGGCAATCTCCCCCTCTATGTGAAGACTTGATGCAATTTATTATCGTATCGATTAGTATCTACTCTCGTTTATCGATCGTTGTCAATAGACAAATGGCGTACCGATTCGTTTCCCGGCGTTGAAAGGATGCCGGCCGGTCGACGCGCTATACGGACCAAGCATTGGAAATAGCGATTCCCGGCTACTTGACGCTCGCGCAAGCGCTGTGCTAAGTGTTCGGTCTCGCGCTATTTATCGGCTATAACGATCGATTTCGATCGTGCATCCGCGCACTTAAGGCACTACCGATTGGAGCGGTATTCCCTTGACCCGCAATTCATTGCATATTGCCCTTCAACATTCATCGCGAGGCACCAGCTATGAGCAATGATCAATCCGATACGGCCGGCGAAATTAAGACGCTGGTCGAGCGCGCCAGGAAGGCTCAAGAAACGATAGAACACTACTCGCAAGAGCAAGCGGATCGATTGACGACCGCCATCGCCTGGTCGGTGGTCGGTCAGGATCGGGCGGAAACGCTGGCGAAACTGGCGGTCGACGAGGGCGGTTTCGGCAATTACCGGGACAAGCTCGCTAAAATCCGCAACCGGGTTATCGGCACCTTGGCCGACATGGCGCAGCTCAAGACGGTCGGCGTCGTCGAAGAGATACCGGAAAAAGGGCTGACAAAAATCGCCAAACCGGTGGGCGTGGTCGCCGCGCTGATTCCGACCACAGGTCCCGACGCCACGCCGCCGCTGAAAACCCTGCTGGCCCTCAAAGGCAGAAACGCCATTATCATCGCCGCCCATCCGCGAACTCAGCGAACCACGGCGCTGGCCGTCGACTATATGCGCGACGCTTGCCGCAAAGTGGGCGCGCCGGAAGATCTGGTGCAATTGATCGAACAGCCGTCGCTGGCCAAGACCCAGGAATTGATGCGGCAAGCGGATATCATCGTCGCCACCGGCGGCGAAGCGATGGTCAAGGCCGCCTACAGCTCCGGCACTCCGGCCTACGGCGTCGGCGTCGGCAATTCGGTGCACGTGGTCGACGAAACGGCGGATATCGAAGACGCGGCCCGCTCGATCGGCAACGCCAAAACCTTCGACTACGCCACCAGTTGCCTGGCCGACAATGCCGTGGTCGCCGAGCAGTCCGTTTACCCGCAGCTGGTGGAGGCATTGATCGCCAAAGGCGGCTATCTGTGCAATTTCGAGGAAAAAGCCCGCCTGCGGTCGCTGATGTGGCCGGAACCCGGGGCGGCGATTCCGGCGGTCGCGGTGATCGCCAA
>JBNLFT010000112.1:0-8364 GCA_050305675.1 Methylococcaceae bacterium | reverse complement strand
GATTTGCCGGAACCGGACAATCCGGTAAACCATAACACGGCGCTTTTATGCCGGTGCAGCGCTTCCCTGTCTTTTCGGGTAACGGTGGCATGATGCCAAACCGTATTCGAGCTTTTCTTAGTCATCTGGTTGATCCTTCCTTAACGCTGTATCGATTCTCTAAGGCGGCAATGAACCGGTCAAGTTCTGCCTGCGGTAAATGGTTGATGCCGGCCGCCGCCTTGCGCCCGCCGCCGGTTGCGAACAGCGAACACAGCTCGTCGGCACCGCAACAATTATCCAGCGGCGCCCTTACGCTGACCAGGAAACCGCCTTGGCTATTGTGGGTCAACACGGCATGGGCGCGAGCCGGCTCCCGATTGGCCAGGTGATTGCCGAAAACGCCGCTGACCCGCCTCGCCCATTTCCGGTCGGGAAGGATATATAGGGCGACCCGCTCCGTCTCGTATTCCGGCCTGGTTTCGCAAGCGCTTGCCATATCGGTTCGGTAGCCATCAAGCAATTTTCGATAGATCTCCGCGTTCTCGCGCATGAACTCGAACGGCGTGGCGAACGGACTCAATTCTCGGTACAGCCGGTCCGGCGGAAAATGCAAATCGGAGACATCGCTGCCGTAGCCGTTGTAGTTGATGCAGATGCCCAACTGTTGCAGCAGTTGAGTCTCGTCGTCGGACAATCCTAGTTCCGCGGCGGCACGCAAAGCGCTTTCAGTCAAATTATCGCCGAAGGCGGCGGTGACCGCCCAGGACTGAAACCGGCCCTTAAGATAGTCGTTTACCAACAAAGCGGTGCAGGTTGCGGGAGCGGTATCGATTATCGTCCGCAGGCGGCCATCGTTGGGAATCTCTCCGGCCTGGTGATGGTCGACGTAAAACACCTGCGCGCCGCCCGCCAGAATCCGCTCCAGATGCCGGCGGTTTTTCGCCAACGAGATATCCAGAACCGTGACCCGGTCGCCCGCTTGCGCATCGACCCGGTCGAGCAATTCGATGTCCCTTTTGACGCCGGTAATCAACTGCGATGGTGCCGGCTCGGCCAAGCGCAATTGTATCAGCGCGCAAATTCCGTCGGCATCGCCGTTGAATACGTCAATTTCCATGAAGTTCCTTGATGAAGTCATTTGCAATGCGCTTAGCGTAAACTAACATTTAAAAGAATACCAATTCGGCAAGCCGGATTCATGCGACAACCGATAACATTGTATGATGTGTCTTCGCAGATCCCGGCATTTGTAATATTTCACGGAGCACCCCCCTATGATCCCAGTCATCCTTTCCGGCGGTTCCGGCACCCGCCTTTGGCCGTTGTCCCGCAGCCAACACCCCAAACAATTTTTACCCTTGGTCTCGAACAACACGATGTTACAGGAAACCGTGTTGAGGTTGCACGGCCTGGCCGATCTTAAAGCACCTTTGGGAGTCTGTAACGAAGAACATCGGTTCATGATGGCGGAACAACTTCGGGAGGTTGGAGCGCAACCGTCCGCGATCATACTGGAACCGGTCGGAAGAAACACCGCTCCGGCGGTGGCGCTGGCCGCATTAACCGTCGATTCCCCCGACGAGGTCCTGTTGGTGCTTCCGGCAGACCACGTGATTACCAACGTAGCGGCCTTTCAGGATGCCGTTGCAAAGGCGAATACGCTGGCCAAACAAGGCAACCTGGTCACATTCGGCATCGTTCCGACCGAACCCGAAACCGGCTACGGCTATATCAAGGCGGGCGAAATCCATAGCGAAGGCAGTTTTGCCGTGTCCGCCTTTGTCGAAAAGCCGGATTACCCGACGGCGGAAACCTACGTAAAGAGCGGCGATTATTATTGGAATAGCGGCATGTTTGCGTTCACCGCCGGCCGTTTTCTGCAAGAGCTGCAGCGATTCAGGCCGGATATCTTGGACGCCTGCCGCAAGGCGCTGTCGGGAGCGCAGCGGGATATCGATTTCGTCCGCCTGGACAGCGACGCCTTTATGCAATGTCCGGCCGATTCGATCGACTACGCGGTGATGGAAAAAACGAATCAGGGTGTCGTCATACCGTTGGATGCGGACTGGAACGACGTCGGCTCGTGGTCGGCGCTATGGGACGTCACCCGCAAGGACGAGCACGGCAACGCGATCAATGGCGACGTATTGACGCTGGACACCGAAAACTCGTTCCTCCATTCCGGTAGCAAACTGATCGCTACGGTCGGCGTCAACAACCTGATCGTGGTGGAAACCGACGATGCGGTGATGATCGCCGCCAAGGACCGGGTCCAGGACGTTAAGAAAATCGTCGACCAACTGAAGGAGGCCCAGCGCAGCGAAGCCGATATACACAGAAAAGTCTACCGGCCGTGGGGTTATTATCATTTGATCGACAACGGCGAACGCTTTCAGGCCAAACGCATCGTCGTCAAACCGGGGGCCAAACTGTCGTTGCAAAAACATCATCACCGCGCGGAACATTGGATCGTCGTCAAGGGAACGGCGAAGGTCACCAAAGGCGAACAACAGGCCCTACTGACGGAAAACGAATCCACCTATATTCCGCTCGGGGTGACGCACTGTCTGGAAAACCCGGGAGTGATTCCGCTGGAAATGGTCGAGGTGCAATCGGGCAGTTATCTGGGCGAGGACGACATAGTGCGTTTTCAGGACGATTACGGCAGAAAATAACCGTTAGCGAATACAGCGAGCTTTGACCGGGCGGTTGCTGCACCGCCCGGCCTAGGCCATCGGCTACTTGGCCTTTTCGCCCTGCTTTCCGGGACGGGCGCTTTGCCCGGAAACAAGAATATCGGTGCGATTACGTTCGATTGTTTTTTCGCCGATACCTTTCACGTTTGCCAGTTCCATCGGCGTCTTGAACGGTCCCTTTTCCGTTCTGTACTTTACGATCGCTTCGGCTTTTTTCATGCCGACCCCGGCTAAAGATTCGGATATGGTCTTCGCATCCGCGGTGTTGACGTCGACCGGTTTGGCAAATGCGTTGACGGAACAAAAGGCTAAGATAACAAGTAGATTTTTCATGACAATTCTGGCTCCAAAGATTTAACTTAGTGAAAATGAAAAACGGACAAACGCGAATTAGTATGTCCGTTACTAGATCCTATACTACGCGGCTTATTTTGCAAGTTTGCCGTTTGTCTTTTTGTTCCCCCGCTTATCCCGTTACCTTATTTCGACTGGTTCGTAAATGTCGATTCATTACTTGCCCGAAAACCTTGCAGGCGTTATTGTTCCGCTTAATTTATTTCTTTTGCGGCTTGCCCACTGATACATGTCCGAACAAAATACAAAACGCTTGGTGCTGATCGACGGCTCCTCCTTCCTGTTTAGAGCCTTCCATGCGATCCCCCCGTTGAGCAGTCCCGACGGCGATCCCACCAATGCCGTCTACGGCGTTTCAAACATGCTGCGCAAACTGCTAACCGAACACAAGACCGACTATTTTACGGTCGTTTTCGACGCCCCCGGCAAGACCTTCCGCCACCAGCTGTATCCCGACTACAAAGCCCACCGCCCGCCGATGCCCGACGATTTGCGGGTGCAAATCGAACCGTTGCAAAGGCTGATTCGTACCATGGGTTTGCCGTTGATCATCGAACCCGACGTGGAAGCCGACGACGTACTCGGCGCGCTTGCCCGGAAAGGCGAGCAGGCCGGATTCGACGTCGTCATTTCGACCGGCGACAAAGACATGGCGCAGCTGGTCAACGAACATATCACGCTGGAAAACACGATGTCCGATAGCCGGTTGGACGTCCGCGGCGTGATCGAAAAATTCGGCGTTAGGCCCGAACAAATCATCGATTATCTGGCCTTGATGGGAGATGCGGTGGACAATATTCCGGGAGTGCCTAAGGTCGGTCCGAAAACGGCCGCGAAATGGTTGAACGAATACGGCACGCTTGACAATTTGATCGCCAACGCCGACCGAATCAAAGGCAAAATCGGCGACAACCTGCGCGCCAGTCTCGAACAGCTGCCGTTGTCGCGCGAACTGACCACGATCAAATGCGATATTGTTTTGTCTTACAGCCTGGAAGATTTGAAATGCCGACGGCCGGATCTGGGCGCACTCAAACAACAGCTGGCGGCATTGGGCTTTTCCTCCTGGCTGCGCCAGCTGGACGAAACCGCCGACGACCTTACCGAGGCGGAGGCAGCGCGACCGGAACCGACCGCCAAAGACTACCATACCATCCTGACCGAACAGCAATTCAGCTCCTGGCTGGAGAAACTGGAACAGGCCGAACTGTTCGCCTTCGACACCGAAACCACCAGTCTCAATTACAGCAGCGCCGAAATCGTCGGCGTTTCCTTCGCCGTCGAAACCGGGCAGGCGGCCTATTTGCCGTTGGCCCACGATTACCCGGACGTGCCGCAACAACTGGACAGGACGGTCACGCTGAGTCGACTGAAACCGCTGCTGGAAAATCCGGAACATGCCAAGGTGGGACAGAATCTGAAATACGACGCCAACGTACTGGCCAATCACGACATCGAACTGCGCGGCATCGCCCACGACACCATGCTCGAATCCTACGTCTGGAACAGTACCGCCAGCAAACACAATATGGACGATTTGGCCAAGGAATACCTGGGCCTGGATACGATCCACTACGAAGACGTCGCCGGCAAAGGCGCCAAACAAATTCCGTTTCAGGAAGTCGCGCTGGAACAGGCCACACCGTATGCCGCGGAAGACGCCGACATCACGCTGCGCCTGCATCGCACGCTGAGCGCCAAACTGCGCCAACAGCCCAGTTTGGAAACCTTGTATCGGGAGATCGAAATACCGCTGGTACCGGTTTTATCGCGCATGGAGCGCAACGGCGTATTGATCGACAGCGACATGCTGGCCAAGCAAAGTTTGGAACTGGCCAACCATATCGCGACGATCGAACAACACGCGCACGATTTAGCCGGGCAAATCTTCAACCTCGGCTCGCCGAAACAAATCCAGGAAATCCTCTACGACAAGCTGCAGTTGCCGGTGCTGAAGAAAACGCCCAAAGGACAGCCGTCCACCAACGAATCGGTACTGCAGGAACTGGCGGCGGACTATCCCTTGCCCAAACTGCTGCTGGATTTTCGCGGCATGAGCAAATTGAAATCGACCTACACCGACAAGTTGCCTCAACAGATCAGCCCCAAAACCGGCCGCGTGCATACCTCCTATCACCAGGCGGTCGCCGCCACCGGGCGCTTGTCATCGTCCGACCCAAACCTGCAAAACATCCCGGTGCGCAGCGCCGAAGGACGCAAGATCCGCCAGGCCTTCATCGCGCCGCCGGGCTATAAAATGGTGGCGGCCGATTACTCGCAAATCGAATTACGCATCATGGCGCACCTGTCGGGCGACAGCGGATTGCTGCATGCGTTTTCCCACGATATCGACATCCACAGCGCCACCGCGGCCGAAGTGTTCGGCGTCGATATCGACCAAGTCACCACCGATCTCCGCCGTTCGGCCAAGGCGATCAATTTCGGATTGATCTACGGCATGTCGGCATTCGGCTTGGGCCAGCAGTTGGGTATCGGCCGCAACCAGGCGCAATCGTATATCGACCTGTATTTCGAGCGCTATCCCGGCGTCAAGCGGTACATGGATACAATCCGCGAAACGGCCAAGCAACAAGGCTACGTGGAAACCCTGTTCGGGCGCCGGCTATATCTGCCGGAAATCAATTCCCGCAACCCCACGCGCCGACAGTATGCCGAACGCACCGCGATCAATGCGCCGATGCAGGGCACCGCCGCCGACATCATCAAACGCGCCATGATCGCCACCGACCGTTGGCTGCAAGACAGCGGGAGCGACTGCAAAATGGTCATGCAGGTGCACGACGAATTGGTATTCGAGGTCGCCGAACGCGGCGTTGCCGACTGTATCGCGCGGATTCGCGATTTGATGAGTTCCGCCGCCCGGCTGGACGTACCGCTGTTGGTCGATATCGGCACCGGGGACAACTGGGATGAAGCCCATTAACAGCGCCATGGACAACGATGAACTGATCGCGCTGGTGGAAAAAATGCCGGCGTTCCCGAACAGCGTGCAACGCATCATCCGTCTGACGTCGGATATCAATTCGTCTGGCAAGGAAATCGTCGAAGTGATCGAGAGCGACCCGGTCATGACGGTCAAGATACTCAAGGTCATCAACTCGCCGTTTTACGGCCTGCCGAAGAAGATCAACTCGATCCAGCGCGCGGTGGTTTACATCGGCATGAACACGATCAAGAACCTGGCCTTGAGCGTCGCCAGCATCGGCGTGCTCAATCCGAAAAACAAGGCCGGCTTCAATACCCGCGAATTTTTACTGCATGCATTGACCACCGCGGCGATCAGCAAAAAACTCGCGGAACGAAAGGGGGTGCCGCAAACCGAATGCAGCGACTATTTCGTCGCCGGTTTGCTGCACGATTTCGGCAAAGTCGTATACGCCGAATTCAGACCGGAACTTTTCAAGCAAGCCTTGCAAAAAAGCGCCGATCAAGAGATATCCCTGCATCTGTGCGAAGCCGAATTTATCGGTATGGACCACAGCCAGGCCGGTGCTCTGCTGGCCGAGAAGTGGGCATTCGACCAACTGCTGGTGGAAGCGATCAACCATCACCACTCGGCCAATCCGGCACACCTGCTGACGCAATGCCTGTTCGCCGCCAACCAGATTAGTAAACAGTTGAATTTCGGGCATTCCGGCAATAGCGTCGTCGAAAGCTTACCGCCGCCCGTCGCTGGCGTTTTCGGCATGGATCTTTCGGAATTGATTGAGTCTTTGGGAGATTTGTCTACACTTAGGTCGGAAGCATTGTCATTTATTTCCGGATCGTGAAGTTTTTACCTACCGCCCCTAAACCAGCCCCCGATCGGCTCCGTCCGGCGATCGTCGGTCAAAGCGAATTTCGGCATTTCGGTTTACCGAATCCTCGTCGGCTTGCCTGCATCGTCAGGGAAGGATTTTCCCTGCCTTTGCGGAACCGGCCCAACCGGAGCAACGCGCACGCTGTTTTCGCCCTGCCCCGAGTCCGCTCCACCGCCAAAGGCGAACGATGAGGGTGATTTTCCGGGGCGTGAGAGGCTCCATACCGACGCCCGGTCCGGCCACCGTGAAATATGGCGGCAATACGACCTGCATCGAGATCAGAAGCGAGGCCGGCGACCTGATTATCCTTGACGCCGGTACCGGCATTCACGCGCTAGCCCAGACCCTGGAACCGGATCAACCGCTGCACGCCCATATTTTCATCACCCACACCCATTGGGACCATATTCAGGGTTTGCCTTTCTTTTCGCCTATATTCCATAAGGGCAATCGAATCGATATTTACGGCGGGCTCGATCCGGTCACCAACGAGGGCATAGAACGCTGTATGCGAGTGCAGCTGCAATACAGTTACTTCCCGATTCGCGAAGCCGAACTCAAGGCGCGGATCCACTACCACACTTTATTGCCCGACAAATCGTTGGCTGTCGGTTCGGCCAAAATCACCCCGACCATACTCAACCATCCGGTATTGAATTTCGGCTACCGGGTCGAATGCGACGGCCGGGCGCTGTTTTTTACCGGCGACTACGAACCGCCTTACAATATTTACCCTGCGGACGACCCGGACTTCGGCGAATACCAGTGCCACGTCGATGCAAAACTGGCGGAAGTCGCCGCCGCGATGGCCGCTGTCGACGCACTGATTGCCGACTCCTCGTATACCGACGAAGAGTACCCGAGCAGGCGCGGCTGGGGACACAGCAGCTACCGTTCGGCGTTGGCCATGGCAGCCGAAGCCAAAGCCGCTAAGTTGTTTTTTACCCATCACGAACCCGGCCGCACCGATCAGGAGCTGGACCGTTTGCTCCGGGAGTTGCTGCTGGACAACGCTGGCGCGCCGTTTCAGATCGAAATGGCGAGGGAAGGGGTAGAATATACGATCTGACGCAGCCGGCGATGCCTCACCGCTCCTTGTTTCGTGCTAACGACCGAGTTGCCGCAAGGACAAGGCGATATCCCGGCTCAAAAGATCAAGACATTCGTTCAGCGCGGCGACCATGAGCCGGTAATCGGTGGTCGATCCGTCGGCGCGGTAAGACCGTTGCCTGTTCACCAGCAGTTTCCCTTGTTGACTGACCCCCCATTGCGCGGTTAGCCGGGCGCTGCCTTGCCAATCGACATGAAATTCCGAAATATCGACGTTGAGACGAAAATCCGCCTGTTTCGCCAAGCCGGAAGAGCGGGTCGGCCAGACGTCGACGGGCGACAACAGCGTCAGGTTACGCGCCAAAACCCGGGTAATATTACCGTCCAACGCTTCCGCCCAGCGGTTGAATTCGCTCAATCGGTAGGTATTGTCGGCCGTTGCCGTAACGATCTGCGGGCGG
>JBNLFT010000111.1:0-8396 GCA_050305675.1 Methylococcaceae bacterium | reverse complement strand
GCGCCGGAAGGATGCGGCAGCGGTATTGCCTCGCAGCGGTGGCCGAGAAAATCGACGGAATGCTGCTTGCCAACGACGTCTTTTAGTTTTTGTACCGGCATTAATTGTGCAATGGCCAGCTTGCCAACCGGCAGAATCAAGGCGGGCTTGAGCAAATCGATTTCCGTCTGCAGCCAGCCGGCGCAATTTTCGATTTCCTCAAAGCTCGGTACGCGGTCTCCGCCGTTGGCGTTTTTCCCCGGAAAACATCGGCACACTGCAGCCATGTAGACGTGCGAACGAAAATGTTGCTCCTCGATGCCAATGCTCTCGAACCATCCAAACATCGTTTTGCCGGCCGTCCAGGCAAACGGTCTGCCGAACTTACCTTCCTTTTCGCCGGGCGCTTGGCCGATCAATAATATCGGCGATAGCACTGGACTGCCGCCGACTACCGGTCCGATCATCGCCGGACACTTGCTGCAATTCAGCATTGCGGCGCGGTGTTCGAGTATAGCTTGTTCGCGTAGACGCATAACCTTGTGTCGACCTTTGATTTGGCCCCCTTCGATTTGCTATCACCTTATAGCCCCAGTGAGGTCAACCCCGTTGAGGTCCGCCGTACCTACGTCAGTTCCCCTGAGGTCAGCTCCACCGAGATGAGCCCCCCGCAGGCGAGTCCCTCTCAGGTTAGCTCCGCTTAGGTGAGAACCACTGAGGTGGGCTCCACTGAGCTTAGCCCCACTGAGATCAGCACCACTGAGGTCAGCGCCACTGAGGAGGGCTTCTCTTAGGTCAGCCCCACTCAGGTCGGCTCCGATGAGTTTAGCCCCAATGAGATCCGCTCCCTTAAGGTTAGCTCCCCTGAGTTTAGCTGAACTCAAATCGCAATATCGGCAATTACCATATACAAGCAAGAACGAAATACCATCATCAGCATGGGGGCTTTTCTTTATTGCATCGTGAGAAGGAGCATTCTTTGAACCAATCTTTGATGGATCTGTATGCCGAATTGTATTTTTGATTAAGGTTGTTAACTCGTTTAAACTTTCTTGAGCTACAAGATCACCCCGTTCAGCAGCAAGGTTGTACCATGCTGCAGCTTCTTTAAAGTCTCCTTTATCTTTGTGAAATTGCGCTAACGCGTTGATGACTTCGGGGTTATTGACAAAACGTTTGGCTACAACATAGTTCATTTTTTCAGCATGGAAATAAGCTATAGAAGCTGCTTGCAAATGGCCGGCTTGAGTGAGAAATTGACCTGTTAGGGCTTCTTTTAAGCTTTCATCCAGGCCTTCATTATTTTGGGCTAGTACCTCTTTGGCCGCTTTGTAATGTTGCTGAGGGCTAGTTTCGTCGGCGACTTTTTTATTAAATTGATCTAATTGGCTCTGCAAATATGCACTCCAATTACCTGCGACGCGTATTAACATTTTAACCTTATCCCGTCGGTTGTTATAGGTTAGCTCAAAAGGATATTCGACGCGATCGGGAACACTATTTTTAAAAATAATACTAAAATTCAGTTTGGAATGAGCGGGTATATTTAGATCACTATCCCATAAGGTGAGGAAAAAAAAATCGTCCGGGAAAGACTGCTCTTCAAATTCCAATAATGCATCGCCGGTATTTTTAAGGGCGCCGGAGAACGTATTATTTGGTGGCTTAAAATTAATAATATGAACATCGCCTTCAATTGAATCAGCGCCACTAAGAATCATCAATGGAGCTTTCTTTACAGGGATAAATTCCTGCTTTGGTGAAGTTTCTATCCAATTTTTTACTAGATATCCAATAGACGCTAACGCCGCTGTAAGTATAACAATAATAAGCTTAACTTTATTATCTTCTGAAAGCTTGTTCCAGTTCTCAAACATGCTATTGATATTTTATTTAATTATTTAGTTAAGAAATCCCTGAAAAATCGAGCTTTCCTATTATAAATTCTAATACTGGCCGTTTTAAGTGTTTAAAACAGCCAAATTCTGCAGTTATTAGTCGAGCTAATTGGCCTATGGGCTTTATTTTCCTTGTTGCGATTTTTTACACGCAATTATCCTGCACATTCCAATAATTTGTAGCGCGCTTGATACAAGTTGGCCGGAGCCATCTGTAAAAACACTTGCGCCGAATTCCTTTTGATGCCTCGATAACGCATTTTACGATAACCGAATATCCAGGGTCAGAGGGAATATCCAGGTCAGTAGTATTTTCCTGAAACTGTAGTTCTTCAAGAGCGCGGACATTTCTTCCGCATCAATATTGTCCTCGTCCAAAATGAAAGCGTTGACCAAGGCTTTCGAAAACCCAATGGTCTGGATTCTGTCGTCTAAAGCCAGCAACCAGATAACTACCTGCTTCGATAAGGTGAGGTTCGGATGTTCCACAGGTCCATCATCGTATCGGTTCTAACGCCGCAAGAAGTGACAGACAAAGCACGCAGCGATTTAGCTGTCCCTCTTGCTCGCCTTGTTAACTGTTTGTGCGACGAACTTCATTTGGATAAACCAATAAATATATTTCACTAAACTCACTTTTAATATCCATCTTACTGCCTGAGAACGAAACTTGGCCAGAGCTATAGGTAGGATCTGCAACCAACAATAGTTGTATATCATTCAAATGCTTCTTGTACTTAAGTACCTTTCTTCCTTTCTCGATGACAAATGGCGTTAGAAATTCACTATCGATTTCTCTTACCCACCCAACTCTATCATCAACATACACCCATCGTGTATAAATACCTCTTTCCGCTGGAAGGCGAATGGCATAGATTATGGAGCCATTTTTAGTTTCTATTCTTAGGTTACTCCAATCTTCAGAGATACCGGCAAACTCCATCAATGCTTCTAGAATTTCTATCTCATTATCGATATTCCCTAGAATTCCCACCTTCAAAGGAATATTCGATTGCTGGTAATAGTGGTCTGCAAGCTTTTGGATCATCTTATTATTTCGGCTCTCCTTAGCCCTTCGCTTGGACCCTTTTTTTGTCTCCTCGTCTTTAGTAATCTCTCTGATTTCTAGTCCAAACTGATAATCACCTTCACGAACAACTAGGTCAGGCCATTCCCGCTCGTTTGGCGGAAAATCAATCGTCCAATCACACCCAAGCGCTTTAGCCAATTGGGATGCGTATAGCATTTCTCGCTTTTTTTGAATGTCGGTGGTCATAGATACAGTTAACTGTTAGTGTCAATCGAATTCGCTCTGATAACCAGATATTACTGGTGTTTTCGGGCACATCGGCCTGCATATTTTGGGAATGACGGTAGATGTTAAGCTTTTTGATGTCAAGCTTAAAAGTCTTCTTCGACTACTTTTCCCACTGCACCCCGCCTTCTTCCATCTCAACCCAGCAGCGCCAATTATTACGACGGCCGCCGTCCGATAATCCGAACAGTTAAATCGAATCGAAAAATGGGGGAAGCACCCCATACCGCCGAAGGGGGTCTTTGGCCAGAATGTAGCCACGTTGCGAGAAAACGCAATGCTGGCTAACTTTTTGGAGACCTACCATGAAACATTCCACTCTGAACAAAATACTGTTTGCACTACCGGCGTCGCTGGCCTTGAACATGTTTACCGCCTACGACTCCGCAGCCGCTACCGGGGTCGTTTGCGATGTCGATTACTGCAGCATCGAAATCCATTCCTCGCTGAGCGTTACCGCCTCGGTCGATAATTTTTACCGGGAGGCCGACGGCCGCTATGAAATGGCGGGCGATTTGATCGTAACTACGCCGGCCGGTGCGGTCGATTTGCTGGATGCCGATCTGATTTTCCAGCAAAACCCTGAAGGTTCTGAAGTCGCGTTCGAAGTCTACGGTACGGCGCAAGCCCCCTTCCCCGCGATCCCTTTGCTCGGCAACGGCAGCGCCTCCGCACAACCGGTCGCGGCGGTCGGGCTGGTCGGCCGCGACACCTTGCAATCGTTATTGGCCGCGGGCCAAAAACCGCTGCCGCTGGCGGAAAATCCGAAAGACCCTGAAGGCGATCCGGCGGACATCAAACAACCGGCTTATCTGTTCTTTCACTTCGCGAGCGGCTTGTCGTTTGATATTCCGCTGAATTCCTTGCTCAATATCGGCAACGAGAATTTCGGCTTCTCCGTTCCCGGCGACCGTAGCGTTACCCTGATCTTCGACCCGCAAGAACCCTATTTCTACCTGTCTTCCGAATCGATGTTCGACTTCAAGGAAACCATGCAGCAAGCGATGCAATGGGCCGAACAGGAGAACGCCGAAAAAAACCTGGCCGCGGACAACGCCGACAATCCGTCCGCCGGCGATTTGATCGACAAAATTCCGTTACCGCAGCTGAACCAATTGGCCTGGTCCAGCGAAGGCGGCATCCCCTTGCGGCTGGAAACGGTGTGGGGATTGCCGAACGTCATCGACGACTTGAAAGGCCATTTGTTCGTCGATGCCGCGATGCCTTTGTATAAATTCTTCGAGCTGAACGGCGAGATTGTCACCTCGATCGGCAAAGAGGGTTACACCCAGGCAGGAAACGGCGATCTTGCGGTCAGTTTCGACCTAATTCCCAATTTCCTGAACTTTAATTTCAATCTCGGGCGGGCCAGCGCCGGCGTCGTCATCAACGCGGACGAGCAAACCGGTTTTTTCAGCGGCATCAAACAACCGGATACGTCGTTTCTGCCCGACTGGGTACCGGTCAAACCGACCAACGAAACGCTGGTATCCGGCTATATCAGCAGCGCCTACCCTAATCTGAGCTACCTAAAAGCCAAAGGCCAATTCGGCTTTTCGCCCAAGTTCCTGTCGAACCTGATCGGCGTCGAACTGGACGATATCGTGTTGAATCAGTCCGAAATGAGCATCAGCGCCCAGGGAATTCTGCTAAAAGGTAAAACCAGTGCCAGTATCCATCCGGCGATCAAGCTCAATAAATCGACCGACGTCGAAATCTATCTGCCATTCGCCAATCTGGCCGACGCCTCGATCAAGATGTCCGGCGAAATCATGGTGTTGGGAACCGGCATCTCGCCGGCCACGCTGGAAATCAGCAAAAGCGGCTTTTATATCAACGGCCAACTCAGCACGCCGCTGGCTGTGATCGCGTTGAGCGGCGAAATCTCCGGTAGCGGTCCTGCCTTGGCGGGTATGACTAAAATCATGCTGCCGCTGGACAAAATCACCAACGCCTTGAGCGATGCCCAATACGCCGTTGCCATCGCCAGAGACAAGGTCAACGAAATACAAAGACTGATCGATATCGAAATAGCCGCTGTCGTCGAACGGCGAGAAAGACACGCGCAGAATCTGCAAACGGCTCAAGACGCCCTCTCCGCCGCGCAATACGAGGTTAACCGGCTCCAATCGGCGATCAATTATCAATACGGCTTAATCAGCACTTACCGTAAACAAATCAAAAACAAATACTACTGGTATCTGGATCAACCTTGGTACAACAAAACTTGGGCCTGGGGAGTATACAGCGCTTATAAAGTCTACAAGGAAGGGCAAATCGCTGTCGCTTATACTGCGATCGCCGCTCTGAACGCCACTAAACTGGTCGCTTTGGCGGCACTGGAAGCGGCTAAATACGCCTTGCAACTGCTCGAAGCGGCAACCGAAACCTTCCCGGTCGAACTGGATCCGAAAGTCGCGGCGCTGATCGTCAGCAAGGAAGCCGCCAATCTGGTCCTGCTGTCGGCCGAAGAAGTGTTGAAACGCATACCCGTTATCGACTTCAACGCCGGAAGCGACTTGCTACTGTCCCTGAACAACACCGGCCTGCACGGCAAGGTATCCATGATCGTCAACGACAAGAACCTGGTCGGCGGCACCGTCGCCTTCGACCCGCTGCCTAAGGCCTGCATCGAACTGCCGGTCGTCGGCGAACTTTGCACGCCGTTCTAATCTTTTGTCGGAGTGCAACCATCGGGCGGCGGAATATTTTATTCCGCCGCTTTGCGTTTAACGATTTCCTGACTGTTCCTCGAGCGGGGGGCGTTGTTCAACCCGCCCGAACCGTTTCGGGGATAGTTCGGCACAGAATTGAAAGGTGTAAGGCGAGGTTGAGAATCCCCTCCTGCTATAGCCCCGCTCTAAGAAATTACATAGCCTTCCCGTTTCCAAAATACGACAATTTATTGACCGGCCGGCACCGGGAGGCTTAGTCTTGTAGCCATTGACTTGAGAAAGTGACCCATGCGAATCAAGACCGTTTTTCTATTGCTGTCCGCGATCTTATGTTCCAAAGCGGCGGCGTATCAAATCGACTGGACGGAGATTGACGAGGATCCCAGCGTCAAAGTGTATGCCGGGCGCGTCGAAGGCATCGATCTGGTCGCTTTCAAAGGCGTCGACATCTTGAATCATTCCATGGCCGACATTATCTCGGTGCTTTCCGACATCGAAATCGCCGAGCAATGGATAAACGGCATGGTCGAAGCCGATATCGTCGAAGTCCTCGGACCGACCGCGCGCATCGATTACAACCGTCAACACCTTCCCTGGCCCCTTAGCGATAGGGACTTCGTTTTCGAAATCACCACCCGCATCTTTGACGACCAACGGCAAATTGTCTTCGATCTAAAATCGGTGGAACATCGACAAAAGCCGGTGCGCCCCGGCATCGTTCGCGGCCGTCTGCTGCAAAGCTACCTCAAGTTAAAGAAGTTGGCGGAAAAACGGACGGCGCTGGAAATCATGATGCTGGCCGATCCCCAAGGGGCGCTGCCGGTATGGTTGGTCAATCTCGTCAACCGGCAGTGGGCGCCAAACACCATCAACAGCCTACGCAATTATCTGAACCAACATTCTCCGCCCGCGATAAAAACGGTCGATTACTCGACCGCGGTCGACGGTTATCGATAAACTCCTGCCCAACCGACGCCCCCAAGTAAAACGCGAACGCCTCGGCCGGATATCGACGCCGGACAAACGACACGCCGATCGCGACCGTCCAAGCAAACCCCGCGAACGACAAAATGATATCTTTATTGAACGACCGACTCTTTAATAATCTCGGCCAGCCGCCTTACCCCCGGCCCGGCAAAGTCGGGATCGGTCAAAATCAGATACAAGGGCACCTCCCGAATCCGGCCCTCGCGTAGCGGCAGCGGCTTAAGGATTCCCGACCGCAGTTCCTCGCCGATATGCCCTTCCGGTAGCCACGCAAAACCGCAGCCCGTGCTGACGGCCCTGATGGATGTGGCGACCTGCCCCACCGTCCACCGCTGATCCACTTCCACCGACACCGCGCGCCGGTCGCGTTTGGCGCCCGAGTCCCGCACCACCACGTGACGGTGATGCCGCAAGTCCCGATAAGTCACCTCTCGCCCCAACCGATGGAGCGGGTGATCGACATGGGCCACCGCCAACATGCGTATCCGGGTCAGGACATCCCCCAAAAACCCCGGGGCAAGCTGCGGCGAAATGGCTAAATCGACCTTCCCGCTAAGCAACGCATCGGACGTTCCGCCCAATACCGATTCGATCAATTCAATCCGGGTGCCGGGGCTTTCCCTGCCGAAACGCTCGAGGCAGGCCAGCAGCAATTGAGAGGGAAACAGGATTTCGGCGGCAACGGTAATGGTCGCTTCCCAGCCGGCGGAAAGCCTGTGCGCAGCGCGTTCCATTTGGCCGGCCTCATCCACCAGCGCCAACGCCCTGCGATACAGCATATGCCCGGTCGGGGTAAGCACGGCCTTACGTCCTTGAACCTCGAAGGCTTTGATCTCCAACTGCGACTCGATTTTTTGTACCGCATACGTCACGGCGGATTGGCTCTTGCTCAGTTTTTCCGCCGCCTGCGCGTACCCGCCGGCCTCGACCACCGCAATCAAAGACCGCCATTGCTCAAGTGTGATATGGGGACTCATCGAAACCTATCTAATAAATGAATAGCTATTAGCTAATTATTATACTTTTTTATCGATTAACTAAAGCGTTTAATAACACCACGTTCACTGATCGAGGAAAAACGCCATGACAACCTTACTGCAAATCAATTCCAGCATATTCTCGGCCGGCGGCCATAGCAGTCAACTTGCCGACCAATTCGTTGCCGAATGGCAAATTCATAATCCGGATGCCCGTGTCCGGGTCCGCGACCTCTCCGCCGATCCGTTGCCGCATCTCGACGCCCCGCGGGTTACCGCCTTCTTTACTCCGGCCGAGGTCAGAACTCCCGAACAACGGGCTTTTGTCGACGAATCCGATGCGCTGATCGACGAGGTCGAACAAGCGGACGTCATTGTCATCGGTTTGCCGATGTACAACTTCGGCATCCCCTCGACGCTGAAAGCCTATTTCGACCGGATCGCTCGCGCCGGGGTAACCTTTCGTTACACCGAAAACGGACCGGAAGGATTGCTGTCCGATAAAAAGGTCTACGTCTTCGCGGCCAGAGGGGGCATGTATGCCGGTACGGCGTTGGATAGTCAA
>JBNLFT010000110.1:0-8472 GCA_050305675.1 Methylococcaceae bacterium | reverse complement strand
ATTTCGCCGGCCGTTCTCAGCGCACAACTTTTTAGTGCCGGATCTTCGTCTTCGATCGCCTGGTCGAGAAATTTTCCCGGATCGACCCGGTGTATCGCACATGCGCGAATACCGACTCGACGCCATAAAGGTTTGTCCGAAACCAACAATCCGTTGACCTTGCCTTGTAGGTTTTGCGGGGCAACCCAACCAAACGCCGACACCAGTCCGGGCAACGTTTCCGGTACCTTTTCTACCGTTTCGTAAACCTGTTTGATGCGTTCGATGGAATTTCCTTCCAAGGCAAGAATCGCTGCGGCAAAGACTTCCCCCGCCTCCTCAGCCTGCAGATTGTCACTGACGATCTGCCAACCGCAATCGGCGGCGATTCGTAAACCATCCAGATGGGCCTCGACTCGGTCATCCAGCTTGGCTAGATCGGCCAGATCATAATGCGGCGCATGAACCGCCGCATTTCTCAGCAACCATAGAAAAGCCGCTTCTTCGGCGTGTTGATCGATTATATGAGGTATGACGGCATGCATTTGCTTTAGCCAAAAAGTTTACTTCGCGCTTGATTCTGCCCTATTCCAATACCAATTGCCAGCATTGCAGTCGTGTCTGTTTTCATTGACTTTAGGGAAAACCGGCAACGACAAATTACTGTTTCCTATTCTTGTCTTCAATGTGCTATGTTTTGGATATCCAATGCAGGGGTGAACAGTCATGAATCTGGCAATAATCATTCTGGGCCTTTTTGCGATAGTCTTCGCGGTTCTGTCGGCGGTAAGGTTTTTCTTTTACGATCGTAAAATAACACCCGCCATCAAAACCTGGCTGCGGGTCTCGATCATCTTTTTTATCGTCTGCATTGCCTTATTGATATTGTAAAGCTGGAGGCATCGAGATGACTGTGATTACCGGAGTCGTCGACAGAACCGAAAACACCCGTCACATTACCATCAGCAATCAAAGAAGCCAGGTAACCGGCGAGCTGATAGGCATATTCGACGGCCGGCGTACTCGTCCGTTATCGGCTATCGACAGCATTATGTTGCATCAAACCGGGTTTTTCCAATCCGCTCGCGGCAACAACGTCGCCGCCTACGATCACATGATCGCACACTTCGTGGTTTTACCGAACGGGACGATCCTGCAGCTACGCGACCTCGAGGCCAGACTGAACAGCATCGCCAAGGATTACGGTTTGCATGTTGAATTCGTCGGCTGTTTCAATAACGACTCCTTCGATTGTGCCCGCTACCGCAGTTACCTTGCCGACGAAACGAGCCGTCGCGAAAGACCGACTCGTTGCAGTCCCGCCGTGGTCACTCGCTCGCGCGGCGACATTCCGACGTTGGAACAAATCCGCGCTGGCCGGCAGTTGATCTCGACCCTGGTTGCCTTTCCGGCGATTGCCGATCAAATCGACTATATTCTGGCGCACCGGCAGCTCAGCACCCTCAGTCGGGCCAACTGTCCGGGACCGCATATTTGGTATAACGTCGGTCATTGGGCGGAAACCAGTCCGACACTGAGCTTGAGCTCCGGCCGTAGACGCGCCAGAGCCATTCCAACATCCTGGACGGACCCTCGCTTCGTGATCCCGCTGCCTTGTGCGGAAACTGGCTCTAGCGGAGAATATTCGCCAAGACAACGGCTGACGCCGCGGAGCGAAGAGATCACCGCCTTTGCCTGCCGCAAGCAAACGACGACTGGAATCGCGGCCGTTTAGAATCGATTCCAGGCGGCCCGAAGATTCTGCAGCGGGTCGCCGATCGATTGAAACCGGGTCAACCTGACCAGATTCATATTGCGGTGACTGACAAAAGGCATGACGCCCGCCTCCAGGATTTTTTCCATGGTACGATCGCTGATACAAACCTCGGCGCACGGTTTTAATCGATTTTCATCGCCCTGCGGTTCGATATAGGCGGGTAAATCGGAAATTTCCAGATAATCGCCCAACTGCATGTCCCATCCCTGCTCGCAGAAAGTTCTGCCGATCAGCAAGGCGCAATGGAACGCCGCGTTGCCCCAAAGAAAGTCCTCGTGCCCGGTTTCCGAACCCATTTCCTCGAATTGAAAGCTGTCGATAGGATCGGTGCTGTCGCCGTAGGGCATACGTAGTAATATTCTCGGGAAAGTGAGCCCGATATAAGGTGCAACCGCGCTCTCCCGCAGCTTCCGCCAATTTTCCTTGGTCTGGCTGTCGGCTACAGTCCAATCGTGATAATCCGACTTTTCGGGCCATGCACTGCAACCCAGAAGGGTCGGTTCGGCCGCCGAAATAAACGGTCCGCCGGCGTGAGACGCGATGCAACCCAAAGCCGCCAACAAAGCCAAATCATCGTCGCCATCGGTAAAAGCATAGTTGCCGACGAGTAAGGACCAAGGCTCGCCTCCATAGCTCCCTCCCGCCTGCGTGACCAGTTGCCGGTACAAAGGGGTAGCGGCCAACTCTCTGTCCTCGGCAAGAAGATCCCGTCGCAACTCATTTTTACCGATGTCCAACAAATGCAACGACAAGGTTTCGTCGGTTTCCAAACCGGCAACCAGCAAATTCAACGAACGCCACGCTGCTTCCAGCGCCTGGAAATCCGGATGGTGGAGTAATTTTCGCATCAACACGCTGATCGCGTCGTCGACCGCCTTGATATAGATGTCTTGGAACGGCGAAACATCCTCGACTATATGTTCGGCCACGACTTGTTTGATGTAACCCAAGGCGATCTGCTCACCTTTTGTCGCGGCTCCTCTCCCGGCACCGGTTGGAGATTCCCCCAACAAACGGCTAAGCGTCTGTTGGTCATCTTCGGTTTCGACAGTTGCGGCCTCTGCCGTCGGTCGTTGTTCCGCACGGGACAGGTTAAGTAGCTGCTGCAGTTCTTCCGCGCCTTCCCTGACCCTTGCCGGATCGACTAATTTTTTTCTGATTTTGGAGAATTGAGAAAAAATACCGATCTTCCTAAACAGATTATCCGGATGAAAATCGTCCAGATCCTCGAATTCGACCGAGATATCCGGCAAGCTATCGTCCAACGACAACTGTAGTATCGGTCTGATACTCGCCAATATTGGCTCGAAATTATCGATATCGATTTTATGAATCCGATACCGATCCGCTTGCATATCGAGCGTTTGCCCGCGGAATCCACCGAAAGCGCCCATAACCAGGATACGCATCGGTTGTTCAGGGTCGGGAGATTTCAACGCATGGGTTTTCGGTTTGGCGGACGTTAGAAAAATTTCTGTTCGCGTGGACATGAAGGCAGCCTATTTATCAAACATTGTTAATTCGATTAGAACTCAACCCGCCCGCCAATAGTTCCGACGTAGTCGCTGAAGTAACTGTGACCGACCAGCGCCTGAAAATTAACATAAGGTTGAATTCCATGCGCCAAAATGATCGAAACGCCGGTCCCCAAGGTGAAATAATCCCGATCCGGCCTTTCGTTGTTGTAACTGAACTTAGTCGGATTCGCCCGGAAATCCTGAGCGAACTGCACGACGATATTTCGTTGATCGTTCATGAACTCATGCACCCATGCCGCATTCAATTCCGGGACGACAACACCGAAGTTTGTGCCGAAAGCGGCAGAACCCCTTATACCGAGCGTAGTTTTTAACGACTCGACTTTGTCCTCGTCATACTTCAACTCCAATCCGCTACTGCCTTGTTCGGTATAACCGTCGATCGTTAGTTCCGTATATTGAAACCCGACGCGTGGCCCTATCGTAAAATTGTCGAAATTAAAGTCATACCCGCTTGCAATCATCGCGGTAAATTCATCGCCCGAGGACTTCGAGGTTACGTCGCCGCTGGCCTGAACGGAGCCGAACTCGAAGAACGACGCAAAACGATTCCTGGAATAGTCCTTTCTTGCATAACTAAAGACCAGATCAGTATAGAATTGGTCAACCGGATAAAAAGACGCAAACACGATCGGCCCGTACGAATCGACTTGAAAACCGCCTCTGCTTAGGTAATCGGCATCCCAGCGGTTGAAGTTGAATGCCAGTCCTCCTCTCATCCACTCCGTCGGGGCAAAATCGACACCGCTGGTCAAGCCCCAGATCTGAGAACGGTAACCGTCTTCGAATGCGGTAATTTGCCTGTCCAATCCTTCGAAATCGGCAGATAAAAATACATCGAAACCCTGCGCAAGGCTGAAGTCGAAGTCGCCGCTGGCTCCGCCTTCTTTTTCCGCACTATCCTCTTCGCTACCTTGCCTGCGCAACCGTTTTAGGATCGAACTCGCGACCTGCGTCGTACTTCCTCCGCCGCCGGTCGACGAAGGAGCGGAAGGTGGAGGCGCACCCGGTGCCGCAACGCAGATCGAAGCCAGATATTCCCCAATCGTTGTCGGCACACCGTTTATACCGCCGCCTGGCGCCCCCAAAAGTACCTCGCAGTTGTTGCCTAATTGTTCGGCAATCGCTTGATCCAAGGTCTGAGCCGAATGAACGTCGCAGCTCCAGGCGACAAACATTGAGCATAGCCAACCCCATCGAATAGTGCTCGGCACATGATATTTTTTGTAGCGCATTTTCAACCCTAAAATAATCAACTGAATTAGTTGCAGGCGTCAGCCAAAAATTTGGAAGTACAATCCAACAAGTGTTGTTTCTGTTCCGGCCGGACTCCCGGCCAATCCCCGTACTGATCACACCCTTTCATAAAATTATTGGCATCGGCAACATTATGTTCCAAAGACGAAATAAACGATTCAAAAATTAATAAATGACCGAGTTCGTGCGCCAGAATGGCCCCTCTTTTTCCGCAATTGGCTATCGCTCTGGCCGATATGGTAATGCCGTCATTATCATACCTGGTAATATTGGTATGGTCTTCATCGGCAAAAGCGTATCCTTGTACCGAGGTCGAGGCGTAGCTTAAGGTATCCACATAATAGACATTAGCGCTGCAAACCTCACGAGCGTTTTCGGTTGCACACGATGAATCATTGGCAAGCATCGTTAAAGCCTCGGGGGTCGCATCATATTGTGGCGGACCGTATGGACTTGATAAAGAGGCCGCATTCAGATCAAAGGCGGCGTCGTTTGTGACTGTTCTGTAACGGGCCTGTTGACCAGGGTTTTCTTGGGTATTGGTGCGGAGCCGCAAGTTTAACCCCGCTTGAGAGAGAATTTCATTGGCTCCGTATCTTCTCAGCGAATTGTCTCCGCTATCGATAAACCCCTGCAGGTCGTGCATTATACATTGGTCAGGAGAATTGCAATCCGTACGAGCGTTTGCCGCGCTACCCGGCAATGCGGATTCCGAGCTGCTGTTTGCGATCACTTTTACATCTAAAAATACGGTATTAAAGCGAATGTTGTCCAGTAACACCTGGGTATCATATATGTTGTCCCCGTTATCGTTCGCGGTAAAAGTCAAATCCAGATATTGATTCGAGCCGGCATAGGCGGAAACATCGACGGATGCGGTTCTCCATTTTTGGATCGTAGCATCCCGATCAGCGCTAACAAAAGGAATTTTTCCACAGGTCCGATCCCCACCCGGAAAACCGCAATCGAATATCGCCACTTCCGGCAGACAGGCTGCCGAAGTGTTAGACGGACAAGGCACTAAATCGGGTTCTCCGGTATTATTTATCGACATATCCACTATGTTGATCGGCGCTTGCCCGTTTGGCGTCAGCGTGGCTTTAAACGAATCGTCATATTTGGAGCCGACCCATTCGTTAAATTCCTCGCTCAGGAAAATATAATCGAAATACAGCTTCGTCGCACCGGTGGGTACTTTGATGCGTTGGGATAACGACGAACCGACCTTCCCTTCCGACTCCCGCCCGGTCGAGATGCTTAACAACCAATCGCCTTCGCTGGGTTTGATCCATTGCACGCCGGGAGTATTCTCCGTACATTCGGTATCGAACCCCCCGGAATCGGACCGCGGGCACAGCGCCACTTGCTGCATGATCTCAACCTGTCCCTGAGTCTGGTGAGAGCATCCGGTTTGATTTCCATTATTCACGCAATACCAAAAACCGTCGCACAATGCGGGAGAGCCGGCGTTGTCCGTAACGCATTCGAATCCCCCATTTCGGATGCCTGTTAACGCGGGATCGTATCCGGAAGAGAAGAACGTATTTCTTAACGCTATATCCTCGCCTTCCGGTTTCAAGTTGTCTTGATCCACATCCGCTTGACCGGTAAAACCACGCAATGGATCGAAAGCAGAAATGGTCGAACTTTCGACACCGCTAATATGAAGTTGAAATTCACCGTTACTATCGGTAACGGCAACCAGCGTGTTCGACGAATTACTCACGACGACCGACGGAACTTTAACTTCGTTTGCAGGGCATGGTTCGACCTCACCTTGGCAAACTTCCCCCGAGATATCGGCCGATCCCAAATTCGCCAGCAGCGCATATTGCCCTGAACTTCTAATGCCGTAATAAAAATCGGTAACGGTTTCGATCGTATTGTTTTTTGGGTTCAAGGCGGCGGTGTCGATCGGGGTCAAACGTTTATAAATTCCACTGGTTTTTTCATTCGCTATCGGTACGGAAATTTCTTTGGCCAGGATAAACGTGCCGCCAATTGACTTTTTAGGCGCAGGTACAACCAATTTTAAAGGCTTGGTACTGCCGCCGACATCCAAACTCGGATCGAGCGGCCTAAAATCGACTTTCACTACTTCTTTAAGCGGAAGTTTTCCGACCGGAGCGGAAATAGCTTCTGCGGGTAACGATTTCACGGAAAGAAATGCCGGATAGTCGACCGAACCGGCTTCCATGCTGATCGTGATGCCTTCCGAATTTTTCACCGTTCCACCGCTGCCGGCCTCGACGACGGCGCCCGAAATAATGGAAAACTCGTCTGAAATGGCTTTTTTCTTTCGAGTCAGTAACGCGACCGCGCGTAAATGGACATCGTCGGCGACAGTTTGCCGCACTAATATCTTTCCGGAATAAATATTGTCGTTAGCTACTTTATCCTCGTTCTTGCCGTCGTCCCGCAATACACCGACCGGTAAGACCTTATTGGTAACACGTTGAATAAGTATCTGGTTGTTTAGAGGTTTTTGATACGAATCGGGTAGCGTTAAAATGGCGGTAATGGCCGACGGGTTGGATCCAAGAGTAACGTAAGGCGGATAGAACTCTGTCGACACTACCTCGAGCTTTACCTGCTCTATTTTCCTGCTATAAAAATATAGAAAGACGATTAGCGTCAGCAGAACAATAACCAGTAAGACAACAATTTTTTTATTTTTTATCATCATATTGCCCCAGACCAGAATTAAGTAAAATAAGTAATTGATGGATCTATTTATCGATCCATACGAATCTTCTCCAATGCATTTTCGCTATTATTCCGTTGTTATTGAATCAATCACTCTCGAAATGCCAGCGGCCCGCGATCCGGTAGCCGATTCGAACGCGAAAATGGAATTCGATAGAAGAAGTCAGGTTTTCCTAAATTCGTTATCAAACACGAACAAATTTGTACGCATTTGTCTACAAGCTCGCCTCCCGTAAAAAACCTATCCGCATTAAGACAACAGGCCGAAATTCGTGGCTGCGTTTCGCTTATTACGCCTGACTTAAAGTCATTGAATTACCAAAACTTGTAATCAACGACTTGGAAACGCAAAGATTACATATTTTGTGAAGTACTTCATGTTTTTAATAAGAGGTATAGCACAACTTGAGATATCTGGGACTTTTTTTCGAGAGAAATTAAGAACCGTAAATCAAACGAAACTGCGATTCCCCACTTCGTCCTTGTAAGATTAAGCTATTTTATGGATGCCAAGTTGCTGAGAAATTCTTTCGTCAGGCCAGGGGATATCCCCTGTATCGTCAAAGTAATGTAAGCGATCTATAACCAACGTCTATAAAGACAGGTCGAAAGGAGGGAAGATAGTGTCCACTTACAACGTAAGCGCTCAATAAACCCCATCTAACAAGCAAAACCAAAAACTGCGAGACTGTTACTCCGTCATATTGAATGGGAGATTGTAGATGGCAGTATCACTTAGATCAGAAGACAAGTTGAGCGATACCCAACGGGTCTGGCTTGGACATATTAAGCGACAACAGGAGTCCGGCCAGAGTATCGCGGCCTATGTCAGACAACAGGGTTTGGCTTCCAGTACGTTTTATGCCATGCGACAACGTTTATCGGGCTTGACTACGAGCGAGGCAGCACCGCCAAGCTCTTTATTCCAGGCGGTGAGCATCGCGCCATCAGAGCCGCTGCGGTTGTCGCTTACTTTGCCGGACGGCCTTCAGTGTGACATTCTGACCGATGTCACCGCCGCTGCGGCATTGTTGCGGGCACTGGCCCGGAAATCGATATGATGCGTCCGCAGAATGAGCGTTTGCCGGTGTATGTTTGCCTGCAGCCGGTGGATTTTCGCAAGGGTATGGCGAGTCTGGCGGTGTTGGTGGAAGCACAGTTAGGTTTGAATCCGTTGGCAGACAGTTTATATCTGTTTCGCAACCGCTCGGCGAC
>JBNLFT010000109.1:0-8762 GCA_050305675.1 Methylococcaceae bacterium | reverse complement strand
TTCGTGATGTTTGTCCAACCTTCTTCGCCCGATTTTCCAGAAATTCCATTCCCTTCATGAAATATCCGGGCTAGCGAAATCAATGGTGTTCGGCGTTTGGGCTTTTACGGTTAACGGAAGCATTTTTCTAACCGGCTACCGAGCAATACCGGACGAAATTATTGTGCGCTACGCTAGATTCCAACTATAAAAAAATTGAAGCACTATGAGTTTTCTATCTGGCTGTGTGAATTGCTCGATCGAGCAGCAGGATGCGGAAGTGCATTTTCAACGGCAGTTGGCTGCGTTACCGCGGCAGCAAAACGTGGATGTCAGCGTTTCCGGTTTTCATGCACTGTGTTCCGAACAAAATAAAACCAGTCGTGACCAGGGCTGCATTTTTGTCGATGTCAGCGATGGCGGCAAGAATCGTCGATGGTCCGAGATGATTTCCGGTTACCGCCGGCAGGGGCAAAGTTTCTTGTCCGAAATTGCTCCGGAACTGCCGTTCGTTCTGTTGGACGAAGAAAACCGGACGTTGATTCTGGCCACCGATCCGATAGGCATTGCCCATATCTATTACGCACAGACCTCTAGCGGCCTGGTATTCGGCAGTTCGGCCGAGCTAGTGGTCGCGCATCCTGAAGTCGATTCCGCTATCGCGGAACAAAGCATCTACGATTACGTGTATTTCCACCATTGCCCCAGTCCCGGTACCATCTATCGGCAGGTGAAGAAACTGGAGATCGGCCAGGTATTGCAGTATCGAGCCGGCCGTATCGAACTCGATTATTATTGGCGGCCCGAATTTACCGAGGAACCGGGTTTCGACGTACAGGAGGCGGGGGAACAATTAAAACGGCGCTTGATCTCCACGGTGCGGCGGCACGTCGACGACGTCGAACAAACCGGCGCTTTTCTAAGCGGTGGCCTCGACAGTTCCAGTGTCGCCGGGGCGTTGGCCAGCGCCTTCCCGGGGCAGGCGAGGACATTCTCCATCGGCTTTCCTGCCGAGGGTTATGACGAAATCGAATATGCCCGTATTGCCGCGAGCCGCTTCGAAACCCGCCAGCACGAATATTACGTGACGCCGGAAGATATTGTTAACACGCTACCGTCGATCGCAGCTTACTACGACGAACCGTTCGGTAATTCGTCGGCCCTGGCGGCCTATTATTGCGCGAAAATGGCGAAGGAAAACGGCATCGGCGTGTTGCTGGCGGGCGACGGCGGTGACGAGATATTCGCCGGAAACGAGCGTTACGCGAAACAATTGCTGTTCGAAAAATACTGGCGCATCCCGGCGCTTGCCAGAGACGTATTAAAAACAGGGCTCTATAACCTACCGGAGCTATTGCTGAAAAATAAACTATTATTCAAGGCCAAACGATATGTCGAACAGGCCGAGGTTACGCTGCCCGATCGACTGCAGGACTACAATTTTCTGCACCGCCATGCGGCATCGGAGATATTCTCCGACGATTTCGTTGCGCAGATCGATACCGGTTCTCCATTGCAGACGCTACGGGACTGTTACCGGCGGCCGAAAGAAGCGACTGCCTTGAACCGGATGTTGTTCATGGATTGGAAGACCACTTTGCACGACAACGATCTGGTCAAGGTCAACAAAATGTGCGAAATGGCCGGAGTGGAAGTGCGCTATCCCATGCTGGATCCTGAGGTGGTCGATTTATCCTGTACGGTTCCATCCGCTATCAAGCTGAAAAATGGCCAATTACGTTGGTTTTATAAGCAAGCGATGCGAGATTTTTTGCCGGAACAGATCATCAACAAATCCAAACACGGCTTCGGTTTGCCATTCGGCGTCTGGCTGAAGGATCATCAACCGCTGAAGGAATTGGCTTACGATAATATCCACGCGTTGAAAAAAAGGGGGTTTTTCCGCGCCGAGTTTCTGGACCACGCGGTACACATGCACCAGACAATTCACGCCTCCTATTACGGCGAGTTGATTTGGGTACTGACGATGCTTGAGATGTGGCTTCAAGCGAAAAGAATCCACTAGCGGCCGAATACCTTACATTTAACGCAGCACAACGAGAATAGTCAAAGGTACTTTGCCGTCGCACTAATAGACAAGGGCAGCGGTATAATTTATCGCGGCGCGGACACCTCGACATTTCGCCGCAAAGTAAAAAAGCACGTCCTTGTGTTTATCTGCGTTGTCCGGAACTAAGGGGGCTATTAGCCTGTTAGGTACGGCAGACTAATAGTGCGGAATT
Organism: Methylococcaceae bacterium; assembly: GCA_050305675.1. Lineage (GTDB taxonomy): Bacteria > Pseudomonadota > Gammaproteobacteria > Methylococcales > Methylomonadaceae > Methylomarinum. The sequence goes on along the minus strand of JBNLFT010000109.1, from coordinate 6,540 downwards.
CCGGACCCGCGGGGGACCGAATGCATCCTTTCGTTCGGCTTAAAATTTATAGCTGATATTGGCTTGCAGGTTGTGGGTGAAAAGGTTGTTGCCGCTTTTGTTGTCGACATACTGCCCCATGTAGCCCAAGTCCAAACCGACGTGGTCGCTCACCTGATAACTCAAACCGCTGAAGATCCGATTTTCGGTGAAGCCTTGCTTGCCCCAATTGGTTTGATTCAGGTAAAACATCACTTCATCGCCGAGATACGCGCTCAGCCCGTCCAAAAAAGGCAAGGGATGGCTGACTTGCAGCAATTGCCGCGAACGATACCCCTCGTTTCCGGTCGTTTGATTGATCCTGTCCTCGAAACGGGTCCGGCTGCTAAAGTGGAAATCTCCCAACGGCTGGTTCCAGACGAAATCGACATAGGGGCGGCTTTCCTGGTAAGACGCTTTATTCAACGGATGAATCCAGTCGTGGGTGTAACCGAGCCACAGCGAGGCGCTCTTGTTCAATTGGTATCCGATCTGACTGAACAGCAGGTTTTCCGTGAATCGCGACCCCTGTGCCGAATCCTCGCGGGTTCGGCTTTGGTTCATGACCAGCCAATGGAATTTGTCGAGTTTGGGCGACAGTGCTTTGAAATCGCCTTTCAACGTTGCCGACCCCCATACCCCGAACATATCGTCCTGGCCGCCGGCAAGGGCCGGCGTTGGGTGGTAGATAGCCAGTAAGGTGCCGGCGATGACCGTCGTTTTAATGATTTTCATGGATATACCTTCCTTTTCGTTACAAGATTAAGTTTGGCGTTCAAGCCGTATGAGGATCGGTGGTTTCGAGCGTCTGCGGTTTTTCCGTCCGCGTTTGCGGCAGCGGGACATTGAGTTCGCTGGGCCTTCCCATGCACAAGCGCTGGAAAACCCGGGCGGCGGCGATTCCATTGATGACGAAAGCGATGGTAATGGGCAGCGCGAACCAGGGATCGTGGCTGCTGGCGTGGGATAGCAGCAAATCCTCGCCAAGAAACGCCGGTGTGATCGGGAATCCGATCAGTCCCAGGAAACTGAGGAACAGCAGCAGTGAAAGTTTGGGTTGGGTTTCCGCCAACGCCCGGTAGGCGAACGGCGAGCCGGCAAACTTGTCGTTTTTCAACAGCTTCGCCAGCACCCAAAGGCCGGCCAGCCATGACGGAAGTATCCCGCTGGCGAAAATCACGATATCGTAACCGGCGGCGGGATTGAGAAACCAAACCGCCAGACCGGCCAGGGCCGAACTCAGGCCGATGGCATTCCAGACACCGAAGGGACTGTGTTTTAGGCTGAAGGCGCTTAACGAGGCAAGCACCATGAAGGCGGCCGGCGGCAGGGCGAGGAATCTGCTGTCGACACCAGTTCCTTCGACGACCAGCAGGAATAACGCGAAGGCGGCCGCGGCATTGATCGCTTTAATCCATGGTTTCATGCGATTGACCTTGGTGCCGACGCGTTTCAACGGATCCCATAGTATCGAGCGCACCAATTGTTCAAGATTGCCTTCCTGCAGCGAAAATACATACAACGTGTTTTGCAGCACTTCAGGCAAGGTATCGCGGATCGAGGCGGGCAGAAACTCGAAGCGGGTTCGTTGCCGAATGTAAAAGTCGAAATCGGCCGATCCTTCCACCCGCAGCAAATGAGCGACGATCGATGGCGACACCAGTAATTGATAGCAACGTAAAAAGGCGTTGCCGAGAAAGTGGACCAACACCAGGGTTTCCAAACCCAACGCCATTTCCATGAACATGAAGCCGACCTGGGTAATCGAGGCATAGGCAATCTGCCCCTTGATGTTCGATTGCGTCTTTTCGGCGATATTGGCCACGATAACGGTCAGCAGGCCGATGACGAATACGATGAAGCGGGTGAAGTAGTGATAGCTCCAGATCGGGGTGGTGCGCAGCAGCAAAAAGACGCCCAAATGAACCGACAGCGCGCCGTAGAAAATCGCACTGGAAGGGGTCGGCCCTTCCATCGCCCTGGGCAACCAGAAGCAGAACGGAAACTGCGCCGATTTGCCGGTGGCCGCGGTCAAAATCAGGACCGACAACAACAATAGCGACGCGTAGCCGGCCGGCGGCATCGCTGGGTTTTCGAACAGCACCGCCAGTTGGCTGAAATGCTGACTGTCGTGAAACAGCAGATGGCTCATCCAGGCGCCCAGCAAGAGCCCAACGTCGCAAAACCGATAAATCGTATAAGCGCGCAGCGCGTTGCGGACCGGTTGCACGCGGTGTCGGTAAAAGGCGATCAGCAGAAACGACGAGATACCGACTATCTCCCAGCCGGCGAACAGCATGTCGATCGATCCGGACAGGATCACCATGTTCAGGCCGAAGACGAAAGCGAAGATGGTCAGGAAAAAACGTTTGTAACCGCTCTCGCGATGCAGATAGACGCGGCAGTATTTGACGATCACCGAAAATATCGCCCATACGCATGACAAATAAGCGGCGCCGATCGCATCCAGATAGAACAGGATAGGGAATCGGTAGTCGCCGACGGCGTATAGCGTAAACCATGAGTATTCGTGTTGCGGGAAACCGGCACGGGCCCATATCGCCAATAAAGAGACGATGCAGACGCCGAGCACGATCGTGAAGCGGTAACTGATCTTGGCGACGGTATGTTCGTCGTTCTTGCTTAACAAAAGCGCGATCAATCCCGTCAACGGGATGAATTGGCAGGCGAGAAGCAGTGCGTTCATGCGTTTCTCCTGATTAAGCGATGGACCGGTATCGTATCCGTTTGCCCGGCGATGATAGTCTCCGAACGGGCGGCTTCGGGAACCGTGTAACCGTCCCGATAGGTAATCGCCTCCCAACTGTTGTTGCCGTACACATACAGATTTCGGGTTGCGGGATCACAGGACACGAATCTTACCCATTCGTTGTCCAGCCATTCCCTCAACTCGCCCAACTTGGCAATGGCTTTGTCGAGAATTCCGGTGCTCTGCTCGACCACGATCAGCAGGCGGGCCGGTTCATGGACTTCGATCATTTGCGACGGCAGACCTGTACGCAAATCGCCTTCGACGCCATTGGCGACGCCGAGTAGGCCGATGACGTTATGCGGCAGTTTGGTGCCTGCGCCATAGACCGAGTTGTCGATGCGCGAAAACAGATACTCGAGATTGATGCCGCCGCACACCGGGATCGCCGCCGACAGAATCCGTACCAGCAGGTCGCCGCGCGGATCGGAGGAAGGCTCGTAGGAATGCAAGAAGGCGCGGCGATCCAGGAACAAATCACGGGTCAACGACCGGCGGCCGACGATGCAATACAAATTGTTGGAATGGTTGTATTCCGGACGCGGTTCGAAAATCGAAGAGGCACGTTCCTTGACATGCTTATGCGCTTTAGAAGGCGACGAATTTTGCGGACTCAGCTCGAACCAGCGGCATCGCTCGTAGGCGTTGCGTTCCAAGGCTTTGTCCATGGTTACCTGGAAATTCTTCAAATAGGCCCGGATGCCGGCTACCGGTTGTTGCTCCAGCAATTGCAAGTCGAAATACTTGATTTCGTCGCGGCTGGTATTGTGTAAGGCGGCCACGAAGCGTGTCGAGTCGGGAATGTCGATCCCCGATTCCCGAAGTATGGCGCGTACCGAGTCGTGATTGGCCATCCAGGCGAAGGCCCTGGCATTGGGCGCGCCAGGTTTGCCGGCGCAGGCGCCGCAGTCGTAGGCCGCCAAGTGTGGGTTGTTGACGCTGCTCGAACCGTGCGCGACTACCACCACTAATGGTGCGAATGTGTCGGTTAAGCCGATGTTGCGCAGCAGTCCGCCGACTCGCTCCGCCATTTCGGGAAGCGAAAAACCCAGCAGATAGCCGTCTTCGTTCGGTTCATCGGATTCGCGTAGCAGATGCAGATGGGAATGCGAGTCAACCTCGCTGAGCGATTCGATGTTGGGCAGCTTGCTGCTGGGACGGAACACGTTCCACGCCATGCGCAGCGCATAGCCCAGTCCCAGGGTTTGGGTATACAGCCAACCCCGGAACATGGAATGGGGGGTGAAATGCAGATCGCCCAGAGGATTGCCGTTGCTTTTCTTGTTATCGACCGGCAGCGTATTCGCTTCCCTGATCAAGTGACGGGGGACGATGACGTTGGGGCATTGCGCCACCGGATACGCATCGTCCAACCCCTGATAAAGGAAATCGATGCCGAAAAACCCGGCGGCCCCGAAGGTTTCGATGGCCGGGTTGATTTCCTCCAGGTAACGCCGTAGCGAACATTCCCGGTCGTCTATGCAAAACAAAGCTTGGATTTCCGGTTTCCCGCTGCCGCTGTTGCCGGAATCGGCTTTGGGATTGTCCGCCAAGGCCTGCAGCAATTCGCTGTGTAACGACCATTCCATCGCTTCGTGCCATACTTTCAGATGTTCCGGAATTTTCGGATGCAGCGCGCCGTTATTGAGCAGGGGCACGTCTTCCTGACGAGGCATGTCGGCGATACGGGGAAAACGGCGCCCCTTCTTTTTCAGGATGAAGGCCAATTCCACGCTCAGTTCCAGCGCGATCATTTCCTTCAACGAGATTTCTCGCCTCGACAGCAAGGCCTCCGGCTTCCGTTCTATCATGCGTACCATGCCGGACCATCCGGGATGCGCCAGCAGCATTTCCAGCAAATATTGTTGATACAGCGACCGGTCGCCGACAATTCTTTGCAGACAGACGGCAATCACCTCGTCAACGCGATCGCTCAATATCCCCCGTAGCTCCGGCTCGTGTAGCGGATACAGCGGCAGCAAACTGTTTTGCGCGAGCCGCAACACGCATTCCCAGAATCGCTCGCCGTCCTTGGCCAGGCTCCAACGACTGATACCCTGATCCAGGAAATTGCTAACCAGGCGAAAAACCACCGGCTGCGACAGCGAATTTAGATCGAGCTCGAGCCGGCTGATCCAGGCATTGCGAATACCGTGATTGGCCAGCGACAGCGGGGGGTAATGACTGACGTCGTCGGTATCGAATAACCGCTCCCGCAACCGTCGCTGAGAATCATCCGAACCAGCCGTGCGCTTGAGCGCCCAAGCGATGGCAAAATCCTTGATTCGCCCGCTTTGGTACAGCGCTTGGTAATCGGCCAGCGGCAGATAGCTGCGGGCGCCGAACACCTTGGCGGCCACTGCAATCCCCTCGTGGAAAGGCAGATGCTGGACCGAGTGCAGCGTATTGTGGTGAATGAAATCCTTGATCGGGCCCTGGGTAGGCAACCAATGGGCGATGCGATCGATCGCTTCGTCGATGTCGAATGTCGAGGAATCTTTCGGCGTCGAAGAACGCTCCATATCGGCATCTTGTTCACGGTTAGTCATGAGTGTGTCGGACCTCTCAGGCAGATAAAGCACAAGTTTCCCGCCTGTGAACGACGGAAATTCCTATAAAGGGTGTTTACAGGAACCATGCCAGATACGATCGGCCAATTCGGCGATGGCTCCGAGGCCTTGGCCTGGCGGGATTCGGGATAGGTTAAGGCCCAACGTAGGGGAGACCGCCCTGGCATTAATTATTGGGGGGCGTGGTTTATTCCAACCGGTTTAAGTGGGTGTTATTGCCCTGTCTGGCGGGACAAGCCACTATAGAAGACTGCGAATGCGCGGTGTTCAGGCGTTTTGCGGTTTGGCCGGCCGGCGCTTGGCACGGTTGGCTATCGCACAACGGCGGTTTTCTACTTCGTTAGAGGATCGTCTTGCCAATGGATCGAAGTTGACTGCCGTAGCTAAAGCGGGGATTGCGAAGCATCTGGATTGCTCGATGGGCGGTATTGTCACCGCATCGCCCGGCGGTATCGTCGTCTCCCGATTAAACGCTTCCTTCGTCACCATCATCGCTCCTGCCGCGGGTCTGATGGTGGTGATCCTCGGCGAGTTACAGACCCTAGGTCAAGAGGATGCGACGGCGGGTTATCTTTTTAACGCTGGTGGCAATCGTTGTCGCCGGTACTTAGCTGGTGCTGTTGGGGGTGTTCGGCCGGTAAGTGGAGCGCGTTTTCTCCGACCTCGGTCGTGCACGACGTGGTGGTGGCGATCGGCATCATTATCGCTCTGAGGTTTACGTTGGGCGGGCATTTCGCCGGGCTCATCGATTGAAAACGATGGTTTCCCGGTTGCCGGGGCATAAGACCGCGTAGTTCGATCCGAGCGACACGGAGATAATCGGGAATACGGACACCGAAGTTATTCATCATTTTGTCGAGGATTAGACCGATGCCGGCGGTGTGCGCACCGGGCCGATTTCGGCTCCTGGCGGCACACCGGAAATAGGCACCCCGACCGGCGATAGAACACTCAGGCTGCGATTATTGTGGTAGACAGGCTTGTGCCGAAGCCTATCGAACGTAGTGGGATTGCAATCTAGCCCGGATATTTCACAAAGGCGGCCTTACTGTTTGCAATAACCGTTTAGAACCAATACCTTATGTCTGATATGACTCATGTTTATTGGGTACAGGTTGTGCCTGAATGGTTTTCTGAACAATCGGACTTCGAATCTCGAACAAAATCACTCAAGCCAGAGCT
>JBNLFT010000108.1:0-8770 GCA_050305675.1 Methylococcaceae bacterium | reverse complement strand
GGCGGAAATGTTGTTGGACCGCCGGCAACAAGGAGGCGATGTCGGCGGCGGCGATATGCTCGAGCGCTATGCCGCATTGCGGCAGGCGGACCACGATCATACGATTGCCTTTACCGACAACGTCGTGAAGATATTTTCCAGCGACTGGCTGGCGCTGGCGGCGGTCAGGAGCGGCGCGCTGACGATGCTGGATCATCTCCCTTTCGCCAAGAGCCTGCTGGCCCGGCATGCGATGGGGCTGGCGCAACGATTGCCTCGTGTCGGACACAAGAGAGGCTGACATGGAGAAATTCGAAGCGATCATCGTCGGCGGCGGCATGGTCGGCGCAACAGCCGCCTGCGCTTTGGCGCGCGGGGGAGTTCGGGTCGCCCTGTTGGATATGCACGAACCGCCGAGACAATGGCCGCAAGACAGCGTCGACCTGAGGGTGTCGGCTTTGACGCGGGCGTCTCAGAATATCCTGGAATGCATAGACGCCTGGCCGAAGATGGCCGAGCGCGGCGTCTGCGCCTATCGGGACATGCGGGTGTGGGACGCCAAGGCCGACGGCGAGCTGCATTTCGATTGCACGGCAACCGAATATAACGAGTTGGGTCACATCGTCGAGAACCGGGTGACCGTGGCCGCCTTGTGGGACGTACTGGACACCTTGGCCGAGGCGACCTGTATTACCGGCGCCAAGGTGGCGGATATGCGGTTGGAAAAGCGAGGCGGACAACTAACGCTGAGCGACGGGCGGCGCCTGGAAGCCGATCTGGTGGTTGCCGCCGACGGCCGGGATTCGGTGCTGCGAGGACTGGCGGGTATCGGCGTGACCGGATGGCCGTACCGCCAGGACGGCCTGGTGGCGACGATCAGCACCGAGAAAAGTCACCGGGCAACAGCCTGGCAGCGTTTTCTCGATGAAGGGCCGTTGGCCTTCTTGCCGTTGGCGAACGGCCAATGTTCCATAGTCTGGACCTTGAAGACGGCGACTGCGCAAAGTTATCTGCAGTTGCCCGACGACGCGTTTTTACGCAACTTGGAACAGGCTTCCGGAGGGATATTGGGGCGCATGCTGGCGACCGGGCCCAGGGCGGCGTTTCCGCTTAAGTTTCAATTCGCCGATCGTTACACCGAGCGGTGCTTCGCGTTAATCGGAGATGCCGCCCATGCCATGCATCCGTTGGCCGGCCAGGGCGCCAACGCCGGATTGTTGGATGCCGCGGCGCTGGCGGAATTGGTCATCGAAAGCAGACTCGGCGGGCGGCCGATAGCCGGACATAAATTGTTGCGCCGATACGAGCGCTGGCGGAAGGGCGATAACCTGTTGATGATGTCGGCGATGGACGCGTTGAACAGGACTTTCGCGGTACAGGCCGTGCCGTTCGTTTCGTTGCGTTCGGCAGGTATGAATTGGATAAACCATACCGACATGGTAAAAAACTATTTCAACAATCATGCGATGGGTCTGCGCGCCGATCTGCCGTTACTGGCGCGTAAGCAAGTTTGCTGGTAACTCCGGGGAGCGGGTTTACCGTGCGGCGAAGGTTCTGGTATAGTCAGGCGGATCGATAGTCGTCGAGCCGATGTCTGGCTTGAATCTATCGGTGCCTTGGAGCGGCGCCGAAGATTTCGCGGAGCGAACGTGAAAAATCGGGAATCGGTGTTTCCGCTTCCGCACAAAGAAGAGGCCGAGGAGCAATGTGTCCGGATGCTAACTACAAAAATAATTAAAGGGGAATAGGAATGGCTGAGGTGCTTTTTATTTTGACCACGGTTTTTGTGGCGTATGTGGTGTTTGTCGTAGTCGAATGCGAGAAACGTAAAATGGACGAAGCCAAGCAGGCGGCAAAGCCGGTGGCGAGCAGGCCGGTGCCTCCGGTCAGCAAAGAGATATCCGCGAAAGCCGAGTCCGCGGTCAAGCCGGAACCCGTGGCTAGGACCGCTGCGGCGGCGAAACCCGCTGCCCCTAAAGCGGCCGCTTCGGTGGCGGCTGCAACGCCGGATACGTTGAAAAATCCGGAGACCGGGGAAGTGGCTAAAGTGCCGAACAATTACCGTTTTACCAAGCGTTGGATCAAAGAAGCCTTGGTCAGCGAAGGGTTGCTCGACAAAATATACAAGAATACCGAACTGGACGAGAAGACTGCCGCCAAAGTCCAGGCGGCGCTGGAAAAACTGAAAACGATAAAAAAATACCAGTAACACGGCGAAATATTCTTTCCTCCCTGCCGCGCCATCCTCTGGCTAACACGCCACATCTCTCCTTGGAAGGAAGGCATACGCCAGGAAATGCTGAGTTAGCCGGTGTTTCCTGGCAAGCTGGATCGCAGCGGAGATAAATTCCGGTCGGATTCATTCGGGGCGTCCCTGACGAAAATTAGCAAACCGTATTCGTGTCTTGATAGTTCAGGTCGGCGCTCCCCGACGAGCGTCGCCGGCTTGTCCACGCGAGGCAACAATGTGTCTTTTGGCCAACGACGTCGCCGAGGGATGATGCCCGGGGTTTAGGCCATGGCCGTGGAACGCGCTGCTTGCGCCGTGTGTTGTTCGAGAATTCGACGGAATTCGGTTGGGTCTTTTTGCTGGGTTATCGTTCCGTTGCGGGCTTCTGTTCGGTGTCTTAAGCGGGACAGCCAGAACCGCAAGGCGGCCCTACGCAAAAACACCGGCAACAACCGTCGCTCCAACGGTTCCAAGGGCCTGGCGGTTTGATAACCGGCTAAAAAACTGTCGGTTTTTTCACTGCATACCGAGGCATGCGTCCGGCACCAATCGTTGATGACGATGGCGATATCGAGCAATAGAAAATCGGTGCAACTGCCGTAAAAATCTAGGACCGCGCTGATCTTATCGCCGCTAAACAGAACGTTGTCGCGGAATAGGTCCGCATGGATCACGCCGCGCGGCAGATCGGCATCGTCATAAGGCCGCTGAAACGCCAATTCGGCGGAAATTCTGCGCCGTTCCCGCTCGCTCAAATGATTTTCGCAGGTGCTGAATAGCTCGCGGCAGGCTTCCAGGTTTCTCGGGTTGCGCCGGTGATAACCGGAGTGCCGCGCGGCGTTGTGTAGTCTGGCTAACAACTTTCCGATCTGGACACAGTGTTGCCGGGACGGATTGAAAATCGATTCGCCGCAAAACCGGTGAAACAGTGCGGCGGATTTGTTGCCTAGCTTGTTCAGCGTTAGGCCTTGTTTGTCCGGTAACGCTCTGGGGACCGGTAGTCCGTGCCGATGTAAGTGTTCTTGCAGCGTAAAAATCGGTTTGATCCGGCAGTCATCGAGCTCCTCGAACAGCGTTAAAACGTACTGCCCTCGACTGGTGTCAATCCGATAATTGGTATTCTCGATGCCGTTTTCGATGCCGGAAAAAGCGATCAGTTCACCGAGCCGATAGCGTTGTAAAAACTGCCGCAGTTGCGAGTCGCCGATAGGCGTATAAACTGACACTGTCGGCTTATTTCCATTCAAACAATTTCCATTGGTTTATGTGCAGTCCCTTGTCCATGTCACTGCGTCTGACGTCCATGTTGCCGTCGCCGTCGGTATCGATCAGGTAATAGGCGGGTCCGATATCCGGTTTGATCCGAACCATGTAGAGTTGACCGTTTTTACGGTATTCTTCAATGGTCTTTTTTCCCTTACGGATAATGGTAATATCGGGTTCTAAAACTTCGCCGTCTTGTACCGGCATCGGCAATTCCGGCGGTTCCGGGACAGGAGCGAGCTCCGGGGCTTGCTCGGCCTGAGATAATGCCGGTGCCAGCAACAGGGGAATGGATATTAAGCGGCGCATGTAAGGTAGATCTCTTTGCAGTCATCGTCGAAAGGGCATCATAGTATAGTTTGACAGGCGATGGGTAAAAAAAAGCGGGGAAAGCGATGGATAAATTGAAACATTTCTTATTGATAGGCGCGGCGTTGATATTGCTCGTCGTGGTTTTCAATTCTTACACGACGGTCGAGGCAGGCCATAATAAAGTGGCGACCCTGTTCGGGGAAGTTCAGTCAGAACCCTATGCGGAGGGGCTGCATGTCGTCAATCCGCTGTTGAATTTTGTCAGTTTCGATTTGCGGCAACAAACTTATACCTGGGAAAAAGTTCAGGTGCCGTCACAGGATAAGTTGAAGACGTCGATGGATATTTCCGTTACGTTCCGCCTCGACGGTCCTCGCACGCCGACGATTTTGCAAGAGACCGGGACTTTGGACGACGTGGTGTCGAAGCATATTACGCCGAAAGTGCGCTCGCTGCTCAGGGAAGCCGGCAAAACTGTCAAACAGTCGCAGGACTTTTATCTCGATAGCGTGCAACAGCAATTGCAAAACTACATGGAAAACGGCCTGCGCGAATATCTGGAAACCAAGGGCGTCGTCATTACCGCAGTCCTGTTTCGCGACATCACGTTGCCGCAGGTGGTGACCAATGCCGTGATTCAGACCAAGGAAAGACAGGAACAACTGGAGCGCGAAAAAGCGCAGTTGAAAATCGTCGAGCAGCAAGCGCAGCAACAGGTCAAACAGGCCGAGGCCCGACAGATGGCGGCGGTTGCCGACGCCAACGCCAAAAGAATCCAGGCTGACGCGGAAGCGTATCGAATCAGTAAGGAGGCGGAAGCGCAGGCCAGGGCAAACGAGTTGTTGGCAAAGTCTGTGACACCGGTATTGATCAGATATAATGCCGTGCAAAAGTGGAACGGAGAATATCCCCGAACCTTGTTGGGTTCCGGCAAAGACGGCTTGATTTTAAGTTTGCCGACTACCGATTAACCCGAATATCCGGTATCCATATGACCGATAACGAAAAGCAGAAAATAGTAATCGTCGGTGGCGGCGCCGCCGGATTGGAATTGGCGACCCGTTTGGGAAAAAAACTGGGTAAGCCGGGGCTGGCGGAAATAACGCTGCTGGATGCCTCTTCGACCCATATCTGGAAGCCGTTGCTGCACGAAGTGGCCGCAGGGACTCTGGCCGAGGCCGAGGAAATCGAGTATTTGGCCCAGGCCCACCGCAATCACTTTCGGTTTCGGCTGGGACGCATGGAAGGGATGGATCGCGGCAAGAAAGAGGTTTATGTGAGCCCGACCCTTAACGATCAGGGAGTCGAACTGATTCCGCGCCGAACGTTTCGTTACGATACGCTGGTGATGGCGGTTGGTAGCGTCAGCAATACCTTCAAAATACCCGGCGTCGACCAGCACTGCATGTTTCTGGATACGACGGCCCAGGCCTTCCGCTTTCAAAAACGGCTGGTGGAAACCTATATCCGCTCGCATGCCGGGCACGACCAGGATAACGGGCGGCCGTTGTCCATCGTGATCGTCGGCGCCGGCGCCACCGGCGTCGAACTGTCCGCGGAATTGCACGAGGTGACCAAACTGCTTGCGGTGTACGGTCTGGACATGCCGGGCAACGTCAAAATCACGATCATCGAGGCGGCCGAGCAATTGTTGCCGGCATTACCCCGAAAATTGTCTTCGGCGACCCAGCAGCAGCTGGTTAAGCTGGGCATCGAATTGAAATTGGGGCGCAGGGTTACCGAAGTGACCGAGACGTCCATTAAAACTCACGACGGTGAGGTGTTGCATGCCGATCTGAAGGTATGGGCGGCGGGAATCAAGGCCCCGGACTGGATGAAAAACCTGGGCGGGCTGGAGACCAACAACCTCAATCAACTGGTTGTCGATCCCTGTTTGAGGACGGCCGACGAGCATATATACGCTATCGGCGACTGCGCCGCTTGCCGCTGGCCGGGCCATCAGAACAATGTACCTCCGCGCGCTCAGGCCGCGCATCAGCAGGCGGCCTGCGTGGCAAAATCCATTGTCAATCAACTAAAAGGCGCGCCGCCGGTACCGTTCGTCTACCGCGACTACGGGTCTTTGGTGTCGTTGGGTAAATACACCACCGTCGGCAATCTGATGGGGAATCTCATTGGCAGCGTGACGATCGGCGGCTTTATCGCCAGGTTGGTATATTTGTCTTTGTACAAAATGCATCAGGTCGCCGTGCACGGTTACTTTCGGACAGCGATGCTGACCTTGTCCAACTTGTTCAGACGCAGCACCCATGCCAAGATCAAAATGCATTAAAATGACGGTCGTCTTGCATGTGGACCGGAGCCGGTTCTGCCGAAGGCGTTGTTTCGGCGGCTGGCCAATGCGACAAAAGCTTTTAGATGCTGAACAATTTCACTAAACACTAACCCTAAACCAATAGAAAAATAACAATGTTTGAAATCGAATACGAATTCCGGGAAGAAGATCTGCTGCATTTTAACGAAATGCGTCTGAAAAACGATGTCGAGATGCAGAAGAACATCCGCAAAAACAGACTGCTCGTGCCCGGTGTCATGCTGTTTTTCGGCATGTTCTATTATGTTTACTACGTCGATATGACGACGACCGCCTATATTACGGTTCTGGCGTTGGTTTGGGGTGTGGTTTCGCCTTGGGTCATGAAGATGGATATGCGCCGCCAGATCGTGAACAATTATACCGAGGACGAAAAAAAGGGTATGTTCGGCATCCATAAATTGACTATCGAACCCGAATTCTTGAAGGAAGTCTCACCCGCAGGAACCCATAAGACGCCTTGGTCGGAAATGCTTCGCGTCGACGTTCTCAAAGACTATGTGCACATTTTCATCTCGATCGACTCAGCGATCGTCATTCCAAGGGAAACGGTCAAATCGGGCGATGTGAAAAAATTCGCCAAACAGGCGGAGAGCATGATCGAGCGCTTGTCCTGATCGTTTTGTGGCGCGACCGATTGTTGTGCGGTCCGGTCAGGATGCTCGGTCCGTCGAATCGTCAATTGCCGGTGGCGGCGTATAAACCCCGTCGCGTTTTTGGATGTAAGTCCGGCAGGCATCCACGCAGTCCGCTTTGGTCGGGTAAGGCCCGCTGATCATGTCGACGGTGTAAAACCACCAGCCGCGTTCATTGACGTAATAGCGGTCTTGCGGTTTGAATAGCGGGTGTTTGGGTTTGCGGGGAGCCTTATTCATCCGCGTATTTTATCGAATCGAATGCTGAATTTTAAAAATATCTCATTACGCCGCGGCCCCCGGGTGCTGTTCAGCGGCGCATCTTTGACCATACACAAAGGACAAAAAGTCGGTTTGACCGGCGCTAACGGCGTCGGCAAATCTAGCCTGTTCGCGATGCTGCTCGGGGAACTGCACGCCGACGAAGGCGAATTCAGCATGCCGCCCAATTTGGAAATCGCCCATGTCGCCCAGGAAATGCCCGCGCTGACGTGTCCGGCCATCGAATACGTGATCGACGGCGACCGCGAACTGCGTGGCCTGCAACGGCAGCTACAACAGGCGGAACGGCAAAACGACGGGCTCGGGCTGGCCGAACTGCATGCCAAGTTGGAGCATGTCGGTGGATATACCGCTCAGGCGCGGGCCTCTCGACTGCTCAACGGATTGGGTTTTACCGCCGGTCAGGAGAGCAGTCCGGTCACATCGTTTTCGGGTGGTTGGCGGATGCGGCTCAATTTGGCGCAGGCGTTGATGTGTCGTTCCGACGTCTTATTGCTGGACGAGCCGACCAACCATTTGGATCTGGACGCCGTGATCTGGCTGCAGGATTGGTTGTGCAAGTATTCAGGCACGCTGTTGCTGATTTCCCATGATCGCGAATTTCTCGATGCGATCGTCGATCATATCGTCCATATCGAGCAGAACAAAGCCGAAATCTATACCGGAAACTACTCCGCTTTCGAGCGCATGCGCGCGGAAAAACTGGCGCAACAACAATCGGCCTTTGAACGGCAGCAGCGCGAGATTGCCCATATCCAAAGCTTCGTCGACCGCTTCAAGGCCAAGGCGACCAAGGCCAAGCAAGCGCAGAGCCGGATTAAGACGTTGGAGCGGATGGAGCTGATTGCGCAAGCCCACGTCGATTCGCCGTTCGGTTTTACCTTCGCCAAGCCGGAAAAACTGCCCAATCCGCTGTTGAAAATCGACCAGGCGGACATAGGCTACGGCGACAAAACCGTGATCTCGCAGGCATCGTTGTCGGTTTCGCCGGGCGACAGGATCGGTCTGCTGGGGCCGAACGGTGCCGGTAAATCCAGCCTGATCAAGGTCTTGGCCTGTGAGATGACGCCGCTGGCCGGCGAGCTTCAGACGGCGGAGGCGCTGAATATCGGGTATTTCGCGCAGCACCAGCTTGAACAATTGCGGTTGGAGGAAAGTCCGCTGTGGCATTTGCAGAAGCTCGATAAACAGGCGACCGAAAAAGACCTGCGCAACTTTCTTGGCGGTTTCGATTTTCGGGGCGATAAGGTCAACGAGCCGGTCGGCCCGTTTTCCGGCGGCGAAAAAGCCCGGCTGGTGTTGGCGTTATTGGTGTATCAGAAACCGAACTTGTTATTGCTGGACGAACCGACCAACCATTTGGATCTGGAAATGCGTCATGCCTTGAGCGTGGCGCTGCAGGAATACGAAGGCGCTATCGTGCTGGTGTCGCACGACCGTCACTTGCTGCGCTCGGTGACCGACCGTTTTTTATTGGTTGCCGATGGCGCTGTGGCGCCGTTCGACGGCGACTTGGACGATTACCGCGATTGGCTGGCCGAACAAAAAAAGGAAACCTTGGCCCCGCTCGCTGCCGGAACCGAATCCGGCGTTTCCCGCAAGGATCTGCGCAGGCTGGAGGCAGAGCGGCGTAAACGCCTGAAACCTTTGCTCGATTCCTTGAAAAAAGCGGAACAACGGGTAGAACTGTATCATCTGGAGCAGCAGGAACTGGAACGGCAATTGGCCGAACCC
>JBNLFT010000107.1:0-8902 GCA_050305675.1 Methylococcaceae bacterium | reverse complement strand
TTTATATTGAGGCATTTCACGGTATAGGCACATCAGGCCACCGACTTTAATCCAACTGACCTCATTGCTTTCACGACACAGAGACACGTCTTTGGCGCACGAAACGGAGGTCCGAACTGGACCTCATACATACCTTCGTGCCATCAATCGTCGGATGTGTTTAACCTTTTATTTTATGGGCCTTCCGCTGTTATCTATATAGTTTTCCCTGTCCAAAAAGTGACTTATAGTGTCATAAAAGTAATCGCCGTTTAATTTATTACTGAGAAACAGCTCCTTATCACTTATTAACAAAGGATACTTCATCACAACTTTATGCCCGGGAAACTCCATACCGATATAACAAATATAATAATTTCCATATTCAATCACCATTTTCACCCGCATCGCAGTGACCGCATTAAACCGAGCGCGGTTGTTCGCGAACATTTCTTCGGTGATATCTTTTTCCAATTGGGGACGCTCATTCGGCGCCCATAGCGCCAAGACATCCTGTTTTGTGCCGTTTTTGTTTACGTCATAGAATCGCTTAAAAAAATCATATATTTTTCTGGCTTCAGGCTGCTTAACCTCTTTTTTCGAGAACAAATCCAACGGCGGATCAAACACTTTGCCGTCAAATTGAAACTCGACCTTTTTTGAACTATTTGCCTCGTTTTCGAACGTGATTTTTTGTTTTTCGAAGGCATGCGTCCGCATCGCAAATAAGGCTAAAACACATAATACGATCTGATACTTCATTTTTTGATTTCCATTAGAAATGATGTTAACCCAAAGGAATGCAACCCGGCGTTCCCAGTTGTCCAACGACTGTGTAGGAGATAAACCCTATCGCCGTAACCTTTCCTCGCAGTTGAACAGGACCGACGCAAGCTTCCCCGCTAACGACTCCACATTCCGAGGTCAATCCGATCGATCCGGTCCCGCGCAATGAGATCGTCCCGGAAAGAATATCGGGATTCAACACACCTATCGATCCTATCAGCCCTCCCTCCAAGAACATCGAACCTTTTCCTCCTCCGTTCCCCAGACAGTCGCCGGCCTCGAAGCAGGCAGTTTCCAGTTCTTCTACCGATCCGGTAAGTCGGCCTGTAACTTTAACAAAACCTTGAATGACCAAGATTCCCGCCGAAAACGGAACCGGAACTTGCGGAGTCTTAAAATCGACAAACGCATCAAGATTAAAAGTCGTTTCCGAACCAGTGGATTCTTTGGTGGTCTTCAGCTCTTCGCAACACTCGCTATAAGTGTTGACTTTTTTCTGAACCTTTCCTGTAACGGTTATCGGGCTTATCGATCCGGTTTCCTGCAGCTTCTTAAATAAGCTCATTCCTCCTTCCAATAGTTTTCTGAACTTGGCCGAATCACCCTCCAAAATATCTTCGAATTTCTTCCGTCTCTTGAACTCTTTTCCGACACATTGCCCATCGACGCATTGATCAGGTCCGGGATACTCGCCGTTAAACGAACTACAATACTTTCCGTCGTCACAGGTAGCTCCGTTGGGATCATTAGTCGCCTTACCGTCTTTGCAGGTTTTACATTCACCTAGATCTTCATCGGCATTTACCGGAACACCGCCCGAACATTTTTTACATTCGCCAGGGTCTTGAGTGTCGTCATTGACGCAACTTCCATTATTACAATTATCGTTTTCGGGCTTTTTACAGATAGGGCAATCCCCGCCGCCTCCTTTTCCGCCGCCGCAACAGCCGCTACCTCCGGGCTGCGATCCGCAATGCCAACCCGCCTTTATAACCCCTATTCCCGGGTTGCTTTCAATCAAACTGCCATCGGTACTCACCGTACCTAAACCGATCGAAACGAACTCTTCCAGATCATGATCGTAGGAGTACATTTCGACTTGTGCTCCCGGCGCGTGACCATCGACGTTCGGCAACGTCAACGGCGCTGGTGGATCGAATTTGGCGCCAGCCGGTTGAATGGTAACGATAAACTGCGGTTGCATGCCGTTTGGCGGTGTCATCGGAATCTTATTGGCATTCACAGGTGTAACCGAAAGGTAACCCTCTTTTGCCCCGTCCGGAAACGTCACCGAACCGGCTTTGACTTTCAATTTAAAGCCAGGCACTTCCGGCAGGGTCAATTCTTTGTCTTCCTTACCGACATAAACGGCGCGTTCGGTATCCAACTTGACCATGTAGACTGGCGCAGGCAACGGATTGTCCGCCCCGGCAATGGTGACGATATTGTAAGAAAGGGTCGGCCATTCGCCTAAGGCCGTCGTCGTACTGCCGTCGACAATCAAATGCACCGGACCGACCGGCGCTTCGGTGACCTTGAATTGTCCCTGGGCATCGGTTACCCCCTGGCGATTGCTGCCTTCGACTCGTACGGTAACATTAGGCAACGGATTATCCTGATTATCCAGTACGATACCGCTAATACCGGTTAAGCCTGGGTCTGCAGGCTGTAGCGCGGAAGCCGTGAAACCGGCATTTAGCGAAGTTCCCAGCAAAGTGGCGCTGACCCTATGGACGTCTAACCCGACGATTTCGCCTAACGTCAACGAGGCGGTCGCGCGACCGTCACTATCGGTTATGGAAATCAATGAGGTCTGACCGTTTTGAAAGCGCCCGCCACCGGCCGTTACTTTGAATTCGACTTCGGCGCCTTGAACAAGGTTTGCGCCTTCATCGGTCACAGCGACAATTAGCGGCTGAGGTAGGGCCTGGTTAGGTGCCCCTCGTTGGTTGTTACCGGAATTGATGCTGACTTTGTTGCCCGGATTGGTTTCGGCCGAAGCAAAAAACACGACCTCGCCGTCAAAACCGACCGCCCTGGCCCTCACTCTGTGATTACCCTTTCCGGATCGAGATCCCAGTTTAAACGCCGTCGACGCCACCCCTTCGGCATCGCTGGTAGCCAACACCCCTTGCCCCTCATCCTGGCTACCGACACCGGCCATGCCGTCACCCTGAATGACACGGTAAACGACTGGTTTGCCGGCTACCGGCTGGCCGCTTTCATCGACCAGCTTAACTTTGAGCGGTTCACTCAAGATACTCAGGATTTTTCCGCTTTGATTCTGCCCGGAGACCATCTCGATATGTTTCGCTTCCGGGATTTGAAAGTGTACGGTGATTGATGCGGAAGCGGTATTGCCTTGCTCATCGGTTCCCGTCACCGTAATCGTATTGTCGCCTTCAACCAGGTTCACACCTTCGGCAAGATAGCTCCGATTGGAAACAACGGCAGCTTTACCGTTAACGACGACGTTGGCCTGATTCTCGCTAACCGTTCCGCGAACGATGTCGTTGATCAACCCGGACACCGAAATCGAATCCTGATTGAGCACCGCCCCATCGAGTGGCGACTCGATAGTGATGTAAGGGGGAGTGGTATCGAGCGCGACCGAAATGGAGTCTGTGACTTCTGCGCCGTCTGCGGCAATTGCGCGCGCCAGCACCGTATTGTGCCCTTCTTCCAGAGCAACCTGGACTTCGAACAAGCCGTTATCATGCGGGACCGCTGCACCATTGACCGTTAACACGGCAGCCGGATCATTGATGCTTCCTTGAATCGTTAACGGACTACTTCCCACCGTGATCAGGGTTGCCGGCGAGGTAATCTTGACGGCCAGGGATTCCGGCGGAACAACCGCTTCCTGTTCTACCCTTGCGTTAAATGAAAAAAGGTTGCTCCCGCCACCGGAAACAACCACGTTCACCTGATCACTGATCGTATCTTGGACAAAGGTATTCCCCAGATAGGGTGTCAAATCGAAAAAAGGATCTCCGGCGTCGGTCACACCGGTTTCGTTGGCAATACTGACTTGTCCGGTCGCCGGGTCGAGGTCGGTGATGACTAGTCGCAACGGACCGGACAGATCCGCGCCGCTGATATTGCTGATCTGGACAACGACAGTAGCGTCGGGATTGCGCCGACTCCTTACAGGGTTCGATATGTTTACGCTTACCTTGCCGCTGATATCCTGCCAGCTTGGATCGACCGCTCCCGCCTGCCCGATCAGCGGGAGCCACAATACCCCGATTATCAGAAAAAAACAGAACGAACAGATAGACTTTCGGCTAAATCGAGTTGAAAAATACATTGGCGTTTTTGTCATTTTTATTTACTCATGTATCGATTTGTAATTCTGTCCATAAACAGCCCAGCCCATCGTGAAAGAGCCAGCGTTCCCTGTTCCCGCACCGGACGATAACGCTTTACCTAAGCCGCTGGTAGCCGTCCATCAACTGTCTGCCAAACAACAACGCGGCGGAAAAAAACAACAGCACAAATGGCGGTTCCGGAACCGCCGCCACTTGCGGCGCCAACCGCGTCAGCGCACCGGTACGAGCGCTGTCGGAAAATTCGACGTTGTCCAACTTCAGCACGCTGTCCCGCTGATCGGCTTGGTCGTGTAAATCGAACGAGATAACCACGGTCTCACCGACATAGGACGAAACATCCAGCGCCGCAAAACTGGCCGTCAAAAAAAAGTCGAGGTCGCCGGTAAAGCTTAATCCGGGTAAGAAATTATCGAAATCGGCTTGCGTCAGCAGAGTCACAGCAAAATAATCGGCGCCCGCAGGCCCCGATTCCGCGATATCAACAAACGAATTGTCAAAGAAAAAATCGAAGTTCAACCAAGTACCATCGACTACGGTGGTACTGGTAAAGTTGAAAAAGAAACTATCGGTACCTTGCGCCAGACTGCTGCTGAACGCCCCCGTATCGCCGCTCCCGGCGGTCGCAAGCACGGCCACCCCGGAATCGACCCCGGCCGTTCCCGAAAGACTGGCATCGACCCAATCGGAAGCATTGTCAAACGTGCCGTTCAGGACTGCAGACTGAGTTGACAGAGGCAGGAAGAGAATTAAAAATGTGATTATTTTTTTCATTGGAACACCCATTTTTGCGACAAAGGCTAACACAGAAAATAATTCCACACAAAAAAATTGTGATTATTATCTCAATTTCATATCTCAGTTGGAACTTTCTTCAAACCGTCCGCTTTTGTGTCTGTCGGTCGAAACGTCGGTTGCAGTTCAGTAGTCATGATTGAATTTCGAAGCCGACGCGTGTAGAGTCCCATGACCGACGAGTTCGCTAGCGACACTGCCGGAATTTACAGTCCGGCCAGGGGCTCTAAGAGCCATCGTCGAACGGCCATCGACAGGCTATTGGTGGTTATTCATTCGTGTATTACTACCACGTGACTTATAAAAATACGGATTCGTCGACGACCATGAACCACCGTAAGATCGCCCTGGCGATAGCGCTAGCCCTGTCAACCGGTATCGCGATTTTTATTCATACCCCCGACCGTCGCTTCGTTTTCGCGGACAAATCGCCAATCATTCGCGGCGATATCCGCGCGGCGGACGGTAGCGCATCCTCGCCTGGGTTTGCCGACATGACGCTTGATATGGGTCTGTATTTCGCCCACGAACAGGGTGACCGTTATCTGACGGGAATCAACGAGTCGTTAGGCGCCGGCGCGTGCGTACTCGATTTCGACCAAGATGGCTGGCAAGACCTTTTTTTGGTGAACGGGAGCGGTCAAAATCGGTATTTCGGAAAACAACATTGGTGGCAACGCCATCGAACGCATCAAATTTTCCGTAACATTGCCGGCCGACGTTTCGAAAACGTCACGAGCCGGTCCGGGTTGTCCGTTAGCAGCTGGGGCATGGGCTGCCTAGCGGCGGATTTCGACAACGACGGGTACACCGACATCCTGGTAACCAATATCGGCCCTAATTTGTTGTTTAAAAACAAAGGCGACGGCTCTTTCGTAAATGTCCCCGCATTCAACGCGGCTAACCGACAACAGTGGTCGACATCGGCATGCGCCGCGGACTTCGACCGTGACGGCCTACTCGATTTGTTTGTAGCCAATTTTATCGAATTCGAAAAAACCAAACTGAATTACGAAGGCCAAAGCGAATTTGCGGGAATCTCCGGTGAATTCTTTAATTCGCAGTTATTTCCGGCCTCTGCAAACCGTTTGTATAAGAACAACGGCAATCTCTCGTTCTCCGACATCACCGAAAGAAGCGGCGTTTTCAACCCGGCCGGAAGAAGCCTTGCGGTAAGATGTGCGGATGTTAACGGCGATCACTTACCGGACATACTCGTCGGCAACGATGCAAGCGAAGGCGGCAATCGATTGTTCATTAACCAAGGCAACTTTAGGTTTGATGATTTCAGCGAGCGCTATCATTTTCAAAACTATTCCGGCAGCCGCAACATCGCGTTCGCCGACATCGACAACGATGGCGTAAATGAAATATTCCTATCGGCCGGCGAAGGCAATAACGCGAGGCTGTTTTCCGGCCCGGTATCCGGGCGTTCCCCCAAAGCCTTAAGAGAAATCGGACGCAGTTGGGGAATTAGCGACAATCCATTGAATTTCCTGTCCAATTGGGGGAGCGGTCTACATGATTTTAACCGGGACGGTCTAGTCGACTTATGGTTGGCGAACGGTTTCCTTACCCCCGATCCCGATATTCCCAGAATCGCCCAGGGCCAACCGAACCAACTTTGGATCAATACCGGGCGTACTTTTCGAATAGGCCTATACGATAATTCTCTGCCGCCACCGATCTTACCGGAGTCCAGCCGCAGCACCGTCTTTGCCGATTTCGACAACGACGGGGACATGGATATCTATATCGGCAATAACAACAATCTGGGACAGTTGTTGATCAACGAAAGCCCACCAGACAACCATTGGCTCGGGGTCCAGCTTACCGACCGACTCGCGAAACGTAACCTCGTCGGCGCCAAAGTCACATTAGCGAACGGCATCAATAAACAAATCCGGAGTGTTGCTGCGGGCGATGCGTTCTTATCCGACAGTGAAGACCGCCTCCTGTTCGGCCTCGGCAACGACCGGAATGTCGACGAACTAAGCGTAACCTGGCCCGACGGCAGCCAGAGCCGATTTAACAATGTTCGGGGAGACCGCTATATACGAATCGATATAGACGAAGGAATGAGCGCTTATCCGTTGATAAGAGCGGATCCGAATACCGTCACTTTTCCCGTCAAAGAGCGAGAGTTCGTTCCGTTGTTTTTAAAGTTACTGAGCGAACGCAGAGGATTCCAAGCAGCTTTGCCCTTTTTTCGAAAGGCTCTCGAATCACCTGACGCACAGCTCCAACAGACCGCAATCGACCTACTCGCCGACTACAACTCACCGGAAAGCGCCGCACTGTTGATCCGCAGCATCAATACGGGAAACGACGGAATCGGCGAACTGGCATTGAGTGGGCTTTGCGGCTTCGAACAGGAACATACCATACGATGGTTGGTAAGCACCCTGACCGATAGCAGACCGAATATTGCGGCAGCCGGCGCTCACTGTTTCGAGACCTTGTTTTACGAAGAAGAGGCAATGATTCATCGAAAACTGGCGGCCCTGCCCTGGCTAATCGGATTGCTTGACAGCCCCTATGTGAAGGTTCAGGTTGCCGCCGCACGGGCATTGGCCAGGGCGGAAAATTATCGGGCCGTCGACCCATTGATGTCGTCGCTAACGTCTCCGAATTCAACGGTGAGGGCTGAAACTGCACGAGCCCTAGGATTGATTCGGGAAAAGAAGTCCGAACCGTCGTTGTTGATGTTGCTTCAGAATCCCAAAGAGACCTCCGCGGTTACCGCTCAGGGGTTAATCGCGCTGAAACGGCTTAACTACCACCGGTTCAACGAGATTTTCGAAAACTTCTTTAGGGGCGTGCCGCCTTACGACAAAACCAGCGGCCTTGCGCACGCCAAGACCTTAGCTTACTTGGCCGAGAACAAACTGGACGGGATCGTCATCGATCCGCACCTGATCGCCCGCCACGCACGGCGATTGATTGAAAAAACACCGTCGGACGAACAACTCGTCGTTACGTTAATTCCGCTGCTCGAGTCCGCACAAAGCGAGACGTTGCTCGCACAACTAGACAGTCCGAATCAACATATACGCTCAGCCGCCTATGTTGCACTGCTTCAAGATACCGCGCAGGTCGATCCGGCAATCGTGCGACGAGGACTGAAGGATCACTCCCAGGACATAATAAACAAACTACTCGAGATATTGGCCATCCGTCGAGTACCCGTCTCATCCAATCTCATCGTGCCGTTGCTTCAATCGCCCGAAACTGCGGTTTCGGCGATACGCTTATTGGGACAGATTAATAACGAGCAAAGTTGGTCCGTTCTTGGGCAACGCTTATCGAAAAGTCCCTATCAAGCATCCATATTGCATGCCCTGGCATACAACCCGTTCGCGCCGTCGATATTGGCCGAACCTTACCTCACCAATGCGGATCCCGAGATTAAGAAAGCCGCTGTTGCCTTTCAGTTGCATAAATTTCCGCCTCAGCCGCACCTGAAGACCATACCCACCCCCTTCGCCGAAGCGCTTGCCAGCGCCAACGACGATATTCGGAACATCGCACTGAACACGCTGATTGAACGCCGGGAATTGTGGGCAATGCGACTGCTGGAAGAGAAGCTATTGGATGCGAGGGAAAATGAATCCGTTCGCTTGAATTTACTAAAAAAATACAAACACCCATTTCAAAAAAAATGGCTGATCGTATTAAAAATCGCCGGAAACATTAACGATCCCCTTCGCGCTTCGGCCATCCAATGGTTGATTCCTTACTTCGATCAAGAACCCGTCTCCGAATTCTTTAAATCATTGGCCACCTCACCCGAAAACGCGCCCCGAGAACGATTAATCGCGTTCGAGGTCCTGGCATCCGACGAGCCGGACTGGGTGCTGAACATGTTAACGGAGCAATAGGATCATGAGCAGCCACTCTCACCTGTTGGAGCAGGAACGGGGGATAACTCCTCTGGCTGGAACTGTCTTTCTTCTTACCACTGTAAGCGGTTTTATTACCTATCTGGCACAGTTCGATAGCATTTGGCAACA
>JBNLFT010000106.1:0-8920 GCA_050305675.1 Methylococcaceae bacterium | reverse complement strand
CCGATCACCGACTCGCAACTGGCGGCCGCCGTCAAAACGCGGGCCAAACGGTCCAGGCAATTGGCCGAACTGATGTCTAAGGACAGTTTGACGGGCTTACTGAAGCACGCGGGAATCAAGGAGGACGTACACCTGGAGTTGGCGCGTTCTCAGCGCAGCGAAATTCCGTTAAGTTTGGTGATGTTGGACATCGATCATTTTAAAGCGGTAAACGACACCTACGGTCATACCGTTGGCGATCAAGTGATCCGGGCGTTGGCCCAATTGTTGCGCCAGCGGTGCCGCGAATCCGATCGCGTGGGACGTTACGGAGGCGAGGAATTCGCCATGTTGCTACCGCACTGCTCCAGCGAAGATGCGTTTGTGTTGGTCGACGATTTACGGCAACGTTTTGCGACCTTGCATTTTCGCCACGGACTACAAGAGTTCAATTGCTCATTTTCCGCGGGTATCGCCTGTTCCAACGATTATCCGGATCGTGATAGCGAATTCTTGTTCGACCGGGCCGACCAAGCGCTGTATGCGGCCAAACACGGCGGCCGTAACCGCGTTGTGATCGCCACCCGCCAAAATTAACGGCCGACCGCAGCCTGGCGGTTCGACGCTCCCGCTGTCAATCAAGTCCTATCGCGGCCTTGAGGTTCCTGCGCCGAGCCCGAAATGGCGGGCAAATTTCGATGCGGTGCCGGGGCGACCGTGGGCATGAATCCCCGATCGCCGGTTCGGAACATGCCGAATCCGGTGAACATGAACCAGGGTGAGCCGGCCGGTGGTATAAATCGGGTAAAAAACTAAAGCGGACAGCGCCCGAATCTGGCAAACTGCAAAACGCCGCCAAATACTCGCATCGAAAACGGGGCCGTCGAAAATCCAAAGCCGTCATGACTAAGCAATCGTTTCTGGAACGCCATAAATCGCAATCGACGCGCAAATTAAGACGTTACGTCGCACTCCGAATGTTGTGCTGGTGGCCGCCGTTAATGCTGTTGCTGGCGGCCGTTTTCGGCTACGTATATCAGCAGCGGGTCGAAGTCGATAACGCGCGGCTTCGCAATGCTACCTCGGTCGCCTTGCATAGTGCGGTCCTGAGTATCCGGTTCAAGCTGAAAGAGGTGCTGAACGATGTGCGGGTGCTGGTCGAACTGAGCGCGGGGTCGAGATTTCGCCCCGACAGCCTTAAGCCGCTCTATCGCTCGCTATTGAAAAACCGTATCGGAGTCTACGATCAAATCCGTTTGCTGGACAGGGACGGCAACGAACTGATCCGGGTCAACGACGAGAACGGGCGGGTGCAGGTCGTTCCCGACGACCAATTGCAGGATAAGTCCGATTATTACTATTTTCGGCAAGCCCGAACGCTTAACGCGGGCGAAATCCTGATGTCGCAATTCGATTTGAACGTCGAACGCGGCAAGGTTGAGGTGCCGTATACGCCGATGCTGCGCTTTATCGCGCCGGTGTATGTCAATGATCCGGAAGCGTCGGGATTCGTTGTCATCAATTATCTGGGAACCGACTTGTTACAACGCATTCGCAAACATCTGCCGGATTATACGGAAACCCTCAACCAGTTTTGGATGTTGAACGATCAAGGGTACTGGATACAGGGGCCCGATCCGGAAAAAGAGTGGG
This sequence comes from Methylococcaceae bacterium, assembly GCA_050305675.1. GTDB lineage: Bacteria > Pseudomonadota > Gammaproteobacteria > Methylococcales > Methylomonadaceae > Methylomarinum. The sequence goes on along the minus strand of JBNLFT010000106.1, from coordinate 7,288 downwards.
CGTTCATGTTCGAGGATAAACGGCATCTCACGGTCGCATACGATTATCCCGACTTATGGGCAACCGTCCGGACCGCTCCGGAGCGGGGCCAAATGTTCTTGAACAGAGGCCTTTTGACCTACGTGAGCGTGCATGCCCACCGCCTGTTCGGCCGGGGCGAGAATATCGTCTACAGCAATCCGAACGAACGCTGGTTTCTGGTCGATTACCTCACGGAACCGCAATTGAGCCTGCGCCGGAACGGGTTGAGCGGCGATTTGCTGCAGGCATTTATCGCCATCGCACTGGTGTCGTCGCTGTTGCTGTGGTGGACGATTCGCAGCATGGGACAGCGTTGGCTGGAGCAACAATACGAGAAACTGTTCATTGACGTCATGGAACGGATTCCGACCGGCGTTTTCGTGTTGGATAACCGTGGCCAGCCGTTTTATATGAACCAAACCGCAGCCGCTATCGTGGGCGACAAGCTGGCCGGCGATTTCGACATCGACGCCTTACCCGAGCTGTGTCAGGTTTACCGGGAAGGCAGCGACCGGCTATATCCCCCGGCGGAGCTGCCGATCGTAAAAGCGCTGCAGGGGGAGACGGCGACCGCGTACGATATGGAAATCAAGCGCGCCGAGCAGAGGATTCCGATCCAAGTCAATGCGACGCCGATCAAGGACGAGCGGGGCCGGATCACGCACGCGGTCGCGGCGTTCAGCGACATCAGCCGCCTCAAACAGCAGCAGGCCAGAATCCGCGAAGAGGAAACCCTGCACCGCGCGCTGCTGGACAGCTCCGTCGACGCCATCGTCACGATCGACGAGCGGGGGCTGATCAGACGAATCAACCCCGCGCTGGAGACTATGTTCGGTTACAACGGTGAAGAGTTGCTCGGCAAAAACGTCAACTTATTGATGCCCGAACCGTACCGCAGTCAACACGACGGGTATTTACGCAACTTTCTGGAAACCGGACGCAGCAAGATTATCGGTGTCGGCCGGGAAGTCGAAGTGCGTTGCAAGGACGGCAGCCTTATCCCATGCGATTTGACGATAACCGAGGTCAAGTTGCCTGGCAAGCACCTCTTCAAAGGTATTTTGCGAGACATCAGAGAGCGCAAACGTATCGAGCAGATGCAAAAGGAATTCATCGCCACAGTCAGTCACGAGTTGCGTACGCCCCTGACCGCCATCAGCGGCTCGTTGAAGCTGTTGGCGAACGAACTGAGCGGCGAAGCGAACCCGCTGGCGAACGAATTGCTGGAAATCGCCGGCACCAATGCCGAGCGGTTGATCCTGCTGGTCAACGACATCCTCGATATCGAAAAACTGGCTGCCGGCGCTATGAAGTTCACGCTGGAAGCAGCGCGTTGGTCGGATTTGGTCGGGCGGACGGTGGCCGCGAATCAAAGCTATGCCGAACAGCACGGCACCCGGTTTGAACTCTTGGAAAACACGGGCGATGCGGATGTAGTCGTCGATAAAGATCGTTTCGTCCAGGTGCTGACCAACCTGTTGTCCAATGCGGCAAAATTCTCCCCGCCCGGACGTCCCGTCAAAGTCCTGTCGGAACGGGACGGCGATCTGCTCAGAGTGACCGTCGCCGATCAAGGCCCGGGGATCCCGGAGAGTTTCAAGGAACATCTGTTCAAGAAATTCGCCCAGGCCGAACATGCGGACAGTCAACGCAAAGGCGGCACCGGCCTCGGGCTTTACATCGCCAAGTCGATGATCGAGAGGATGGGAGGGCGTATCGATTATGAGTCCGAAATCGGACGGGGCAGCCGTTTTTATATCGAAATACCGGTCTATCGTGGCGCGGACGCCAAGCCGACGCTTTCCAATGCCGGCACCGGGCCTCGGATTTTAGTTTGCGAGGACGACAGGGACGTGGCGAAGCTATTGACCATCATGCTGGAAAAAAGCGGCTTCCGGGCCGATACCGCGAGTAACGCGGCGGAGCTTCGAAAAATGTTGGAAGGCCAGGACTATGCGGCGATGACTTTGGATCTGATGTTGCCGGATATGCATTGGCCCGCGCTGTTTGAAGAATTGCGGCGAAACGATCGGACCCGGCATATGCCGGTCATTGTGGTCTCGGCAATCGCGGAGGAAGCAAAACACGAAGTGAGTGTCGGCGCAATCAATATTTTCGACTGGCTGTCCAAACCGATTGACGAACATCGTCTGATTCGGGCCGTGAGCGAAGCATCGGCATCGAAAACACAATCCGAGCCGCGAGCGAACATTCTATATCTCGACGATGATCGGGCTCAGGCGCGAAAAATCGTTGCATTGTTGCAGCACCGCGCCGACGTGGTCGTCTCCCGTTCGGTAGGGGACGCGAACCGCCTTCTCTCCGAAAGATCGTTTCATCTGATCATTGTCAGCATGAATCTGCCCAATATTTCCGAACTGAGCTTGCACCCGGAAGACGATAACGGCTTGCGCCCGATTCCGGTGATGGTGGTATCGGGCGAAAACAACGCGCAAAAAATCCTGTTCGAAGTACAGCAGATTTCGCGTAAATCGCAATATAATGACGAATCCCTCGTCGCAACGATACAGAGGCTGATCCGTTCCAACGCTAAATGAGGTGCTCAGATGACTGCAGGTGGCTTGCATAAAATACTTTATGTCGAGGATGACCGGGATATTCAGCGCATCGCACAGCTTGCCCTGGAGAGAATAGGCGGATTCGAAATCAAATTGTGCGGCAGCGGGCAGGAAGCGTTGGCGGAGGTGGGCGGCTTTGCTCCCGATCTGATTCTGTTGGACATCATGCTGCCGGAAATGGACGGCTTGACGATTCTCGATGCCTTGCAACGGGACGCCGGCACCGCTGGCATCCCGGTAGTCTTCATGACGGCGAGAGTTCAGGCCGAAGATGTCGCAGAATACCGTCAGCGCGGCGCATTGGATGTCATTTTCAAACCGTTCGATCCGATGACGTTGGCCGACCGACTCAGGGAAATTTGGCTAACCAGGCAACCGTGACGCATGGGCTCTGGCGATATAAAACGAGAATTGCAAGAGCTGAAAGAAGCGTACCTGACGTCGCTGCCGGCGAAAGTCGCGGAACTGGAACAGCTGCTGAAACAGATCCGGGAACAGGCCGATCCGCAAGCAATCGAAAAATTGAAGTTGTTGGCCCACCGTCTTAAAGGTACCTCGGCCACCTACGGGTTGCTGCCTGTTGCCGATTGCGCCGCCGAGTTGGAACACAGTCTGCTGTCGGCTCCGGCAAATGGAAACATCGCCTCGCTGGGCCTCGAGCGTCAACTGCAAAATCTGCAACTGAAAATCGGCCAGGTCCATAGCGAATATGTCGACAACCGTAAGGCAGTCGGTCAAGCAGGCGGGGGAAGATTGCTGGTCGTCGACGACGATCCGGATTTTCTGAGTTTCATGTCGACTATCCTGGAGCAACACGGCTGTAGCGTGACCACGACCAGCGATCCGGAAAGGGTGCCGGACCTGGTCGACGACTACGGCCCCGAGTTGTTGTTGATCGATGTGGATATGCCGGTCGTGAGCGGCTATCAATTGTGCCGGATGCTCAGAAACCAGGAACGGACAAAATCGCTGCCGATCATTTTTCTCACCGCCCATGACGCTCAGGACCACCGCATTACCGCGTTTCGGGCCGGCGCCGACGACTTCATCAATAAGCCGATTGTCGTCGAGGAGCTGATGGCGAGGGTCGAAGTCCGCATGGCAAGGGCCCGGCTGATGCGCGACAAGCTGGAAATGCTGGAGCGTCTGCAAAGGCAGCACGAGTCGTTGCTGGCGATATTGGATCAATTGCATATCGGAACCATCATGATCGGCGACTCCGGTTCGGTGTTGTTCATGAGTCAGTCATGCCGCTCGTTGGGCGGGGTTGCTCCGGAACAAGCGGTAGGGAAATCCTGGAAATCGGTGTTGCCGTTCGACAAGAAATCGTTGCATGCCATCGAGTTACAATTGTTGCAGGGCAGCCGGCACGGCCAACGGCTGCATGTTAGCTGGCGGCGTGGCGGCGAGCAGTTTTATGTCGACTGCGAGATCAGAGAATTGCCGGCAAATCCGGGACTCCATTTGCTGTATCTTTACGACCAATCGGAACTGCACCGGTTAAGGCAGGAGATCGAACAGAATCGTTTCCACCAAATGCTCGGTAGCAGCGATGCGATGAGACGGATGTACGGTCTGATCGAACAGGTCGCACGGGGCGACTGGACCGTATTGGTCGAGGGCGAAACCGGTGTCGGCAAGGAACTGGTCGCGCATAGTATCCACGCCGCCAGCCCGCGCAAAGACATGCCGTTCATCGCCGTCAACAGCGCCGGCTTGAGTGAAACCCTGTTGTCGAGCCAGCTTTTTGGTCATCGTCGTGGCGCCTTTACCGGCGCCGTATCCGATCAGGAGGGGTTTTTCGAGGCCGCTTCGGGCGGCACGCTGTTCCTCGATGAAATCGGCGATATTCCGTTGACGATGCAGGCGGCCTTGCTAAGGGTTTTGCAGGAAAAGGAAATCACCCGTCTCGGCGAGTCGCGCACCCGCAAGATTGACGTGCGGATCATCGCCGCGACGCACAAGGATCTGGCCGGCGAAGTTCGGGCCGGACGTTTTCGGGAGGATTTACTCTACCGCTTGCGGGTCGCCCGCGTTTACGTGCCGTCGCTGCGAGAGCGCAAGGAAGACATTCCGATGCTGGCTCAGGCCTTTTTGGCCGAAAGCTGTCGTATGGCCCAGGTGCCGGTCAAGCCGATCGGCCCCGACGCGATGACGCTGTTGCAAAACCACGATTGGCCTGGCAATGTCCGCGAATTAAAGGCAACCGTCGATTACGCGGTGATCCGCAGCCGGGGCGAGACGGTGACGGCCGCCGACTTACCGCCGGAACTGCAGCGAACGTTAAACGGTGAACGTCCCTTGGGAGCCGATCACGACGATTCACGCCCTGAAGCCGAAATCGTACCCCCTCAGGCAAAGCTCAGTGCGGAAGATCAACGCCGACGCATTCTAAACGCGCTGGAGCAGGCCCACGGCAACCGGACGTTGGCCGCCAAATTGCTCGGCGTCAGCCGGGCTACGTTTTATCGCCATTTAAAAGACCTCGGTATTTCACCCGTTTCCTGACGACTGTCTTATTGTTGTCTCACGGCTGTCTCGCCATTGTTTCATGAGACAGTCGCGAGACAGTTTTGACAAGTTTTACAACGCCTCGTAAACCCAAGCAAAACCATCTAAAGTTTATTAACTTATTAATATTAAATAGATTATTACAAAAATACAGGGCGATTGCCGAGTTTGGCATCGTTGTTGCGATAACCCAGTCAACTATCACTCTTTTACCGGCAAAAGCCGGTGCGACGGGCGATAGCGAAATTTCAACTTACAAGTCATGAAATTTTTGCATAACGACTGAAACGGGGAACGGCAATGACGAACAAAACAGTAAATAACGAAGTAGGCAAACATTCTTTGAGCGCGCTCGCGCTCGGTACCGGCTTGCTGGCATTAAGCGTCGGCGCGCACGCCGAATGGATTCCGGTCGTGGCCACGGACGACGCTTCCGGCGTCCGCAGCGAAATATTGTATGCCGGTCAGACCATCGATGCTGGTGATCTGAATATCGAAGTGGTCGACGAACAACTGGTGATTACCTATAACACCAGCGGTGGCTGGGAAGCCAGCGAGACTCATCTTTGGGTCGGCACCGACCTGGCGGATATGCCGCAGACGCGGCAGGGGAATCCCAAGATAGGAGGCTTCCCGTACTCGGGGGCCGATTCGTACAGCATTCCGCTGACGCAACTGGGTTTTAGCTGTCCGTCTGCGGACGCCGAATATTACGTCGCCGCGCATGCCGCGGTGCAACTGAGCGACGGTTCGGGCAACGTGATCCAGTCCGAGACCGCTTGGGCCGACGGCGACCGCTTCGTCCAAAAAGGCATGTGGGGTACGTTTACCACGATCACGTTGAGTTGCGCGACAGTCGATGAGCCGCCAGCGCCTCCGGTTGCCGGGGCTTGTGAAACAGCGTTCGCGTATGCCGGCGGAACCAACGCCATCGACGGCGACACCACCAACAGCTTTTTGGAAATCGACGAAGACGGCGACGGCAGGGGCGATTTCAACCGTTGGGGTTGGTCCAACGGCGCAATCGGAGCGGGCCAGTACAGTTGGGACGTCTATGCCGGCGCGGGGCAAAGCGATATCACCAAAGGCACCTTGGTTGGCAGTTTGACGGTCGACTATGACGGCACGAACGCTCATGTGACCTATCACATAGATGCACCGTATTACATGGAGGAAAATCACCTGTATGTGGGCTCTGACATCTTACCGCGAGACGTCAACGGTCAATATACGGTGGCGCCCGGACAATACCCAACGATCCACGATACATTGCCGGCTGGCGCGCAGAGGGACGACTATTTCGTCAGCGGACTGTCCGGTAACGTCCATGTGGTCGCACACGCCACGGTGTGCGGATTTTAAAGCGATCTGCCGGTAAATTTAAAGCGGTTACCGATTGGGTGAGCTCCGGCTCACCCTTTTTTTTGCGACGCCATACCGTCGATTTCGATCCGCGCGACGTTGCCGAATCGATTCGAATTCGCGACGGGCGAGGGTGGTCGACGCGATTCGCCCGGATATTTCACCAAGGCGGCCCAGGTAGTTGGAATAGGTATTCAACACCAGAGTCTGGATTTTGTCTGGGTCGTGTACTCCTGGCGCAGTCTGTACCTGCATGGTCTTTTCGAAAATTCCATTCCCTTCGTGGAATATGCGGGTTAAGCCGGAATTTCGGAGATTTCTATCAATTTCGCCGTTTGCCGCCTGATCCGGTCGGCAACCAGTGGATCGAGTCGTTCCAGCCAGCGCGCCGGAATTCCTTCGACGCCGTATCTTGCTCCGGCCAGCATGCCGGCCAGCGCGCCGGTGGTATCGGCATCGTCTCCTTGGTTGACGGTGGCGGTCACGCAGGATTCGAAACTGTCGGTGGTGAAGAAATAATGCAGGACCGTTTGCACGGTATCGACGATGTAACCGGAGGCTTTGCCGGGGTACGGGCTATAGGCGAATAGCGGGTGCTGCGCGAGCAAACGTTCGGCCTCCAATCGGCACCCCTCCAGGTCTTCTGCGACCAGCAAATGCCGGGTCATTCGCCCGAGCGCCAACGTGGCGGCATCGGACAAAGCATTGTGGTGGGTGATGTGGCTTTGCTCGAGACTCCAGGTTTCGAACCGTTCGGGATGGCTTAAGGTCGCCAGCACGACCGGCAGATTGCGCATGCAGGCGCCGTTGCCGGC
>JBNLFT010000105.1:2206-8932 GCA_050305675.1 Methylococcaceae bacterium | reverse complement strand
ATGCCCCCGTTTTCGTCCTCGCGGTAAAACGTATCCGCCACGACCATGCCCTGGCACAGCAGGCGCGTGGCCGGTTCGTCGGAGTGCACCATGCCGGCGTCGCGCATCAGGCGATGGTAAAACCGGAAATACATCAGGTGCAGGATGGCGTGCTCGATGCCGCCGATGTACTGATCGACCGGCAGCCAGTAATCGACCGAGTCGGCCAGCATGGCGCTATCGCTGGCGCCGGCGTAGCGGGCGAAGTACCAGGACGATTCAATGGAGGTGTCGAAGGTGTCGGTATCCCGGTTCGCCGGTTTGCCGCACTGCGGGCAATCGACGTGGGGGAAGGTCGCGTGCGCGGCCAACGGCGACTGCGAGCCGTCCAGCACGACGTCGCGCGGCAGCGTGACCGGCAGGTCGCTTTCCGGGACCGGCAGCATGCCGCAATCGTCGCAGTAAACGACCGGTACCGGAGCGCCCCAATAACGCTGCCTGGAGACCCCCCAGTCGCGCAGCCGGAAATTGGTCCGGCGCTCGCCCTTGCCGGCTTGCTGAAGATGCTTGGCGATGGCCTCGAAAGCTTCGGCCGAGTTCAGCCCGTCGAATTGGCCGGAATTTTTAAGTACGCCCTTGTCCGTGAAGGCCTGCTCGGAAATGTCGTCGGCGCCGTCCGCCGCGAAAATGACTTGCTTGATCGGGATGCCGTATTTCTTGGCGAATTCGTAATCGCGTTGGTCGTGCCCCGGTACCGACATCACCGCACCGGTGCCGTAGCTCATCAGTACGAAGTTGGCGACCCATACCGGCACTTGTTCGCCGGTGATCGGATGGACCGCTTTGACGCCCGAATCGATGCCGCGTTTTTCCATCGTTTCCAGGGCCGCTTCGGAGGTCTCCATGAGCTTGCATTCCTCCAGGAATGCGGCGATTTCCGGGTTGTTTTCCGCCGCCGACAGGGCAACCGGATGCTCCGCGGCTACCGCGACATAGGTGACCCCCATCAAGGTGTCGGGTCGGGTGGTATAGATGCGGATCGGCTGCGTTTGCCCGGGTAGCTCGAAATCCATTTCCACCCCTTCCGAACGGCCGATCCAGTTGGCCTGCATGGTGCGCACCTGTTCCGGCCAGCCGTCCAGTTTTTCCAGATCCCGCAACAGCTCGTCGGCGTAAGCGGTAATCTTCAAAAACCACTGCGAAATCTCCTTTTTCTCGACCTTGGTGTCGCAGCGCCAGCAACAGCCGTCGATGACTTGTTCGTTGGCCAAAACGGTCATATCGTTCGGGCACCAGTTGACCGGTGAAACTTTCTTGTAAACCAGGTCTTTCTCCAGCAATTTCAGGAAGAACCATTGCTCCCAGCGGTAATATTCAGGATCGCAGGTCGCCAGCTCGCGGTTCCAGTCGTAACCGAAGCCCAGACGCTTTAACTGGTCGCGCATGTAAGCGATATTGTCGTAGGTCCAATCGGCCGGATGGACGTTGTTTTGCATCGCCGCGTTCTCCGCCGGCAGGCCGAAGGCGTCCCAACCCATCGGCTGCATGACGTTCTTTCCCTGCATGCGCTGAAAACGGCTGATCACGTCGCCGATGGTGTAGTTTCTGACGTGACCCATATGCAATTTACCGCTCGGATACGGAAACATCGACAAACAGTAAAATTTCTCTTTGGCCGAGTCGTCGGATGCGTTGAACACGCCCGATTGTTCCCATTGTTGCTGAACTTTTTGTTCTATCGCTAACGGTTTGTAATTTTCTTCCATCCTGCTCGTCTTTTACCGGTCAAAAGCGTTAGAATACCTTACAGACGCGTAAATCTAAAGTGTCATTTAATGGAGCAAGACATGACTGAAAATAAATTTATCGATGCCTATAACAAATTGATGGAGCATCTGTACGAAGCGATGGATGGGACCCTGCATAGCGTTGCCGACGCCATGGAAATAGCCAAGGAAAAAGTCAGTGAACTCGGCGGCCATGCCCAGGAATTCACCCAGGAGGAACTCGACCGGCTTGCTCATTTTGTGATGCGCGATATCGAACACGCGGCGACCACCGAGAAGCCGGTTAGCGATAACGATGCGCTGAGCGAATGGTTGAAGTTCGATATCGAACTGATCGAAAATTTCGCGCTCGACGCGTTCATGGACGTTGCCGACAAAACCCGCATCGAGCTGGCCAAGCTGGAGAACCAGGCCAGGCAATACCACCCATATAAAAGTGGCGAAATTACCGGCCCCGGAACCTTCGTTTGCGACGCCTGCGGTAAACAGATCGCGTTTAAATCGCCGAGTTTTATTCCCAAATGCCCGGCATGCGGCTGCGAAAGTTTTACACGCTGTTGATATCAAAGGTTAAAAGTTTGATAATGCAGGCTTCAATCCATTAGATTTAATGAGGAAACACATGCGCAGGGTCATCTTCAATCAAAAGGGTGGTGTAGGCAAATCGACTATTACCTGTAATCTGGCTGCCATCAGTGCGGTTGAAGGCAAGAAAACACTGGTGATCGATTTGGATATCCAGTGTAACTCGACCCAATATCTGCTGGGCGAGAAAGTCGAGGATGCGGATAAAACGATTGCCCATTTTTTCAAGGATTGTCTGGGGTTGGCGTTGTTCGGTGCCAGCAAGGAGGATTTGGCGGCGGTGATTCACGAAACGCCTTTTCCCAATCTCTATATCATCCCCGCGCATCCCGATCTGGAAGCGCTGCAAAGCCGGTTGGATGCCCGCTATAAAATCTTCAAATTGAAGGAAGCCTTGGAAAAACTGGACGGCTTCGATCACATCTACATAGATACGCCGCCGACGTTGAATTTTTACAGCCAGTCGGCGTTGATCGCTGCGGAAAAATGCCTGATTCCGTTCGATTGCGATACCTTTGCCCGGGAGGCGTTATACACATTGTTGAATGCGGTTGCCGAAGTGAAGGCCGACCATAACAAGGAATTGGAGGTCGAGGGCATCGTCGTCAACCAGTATCAAAAACAAGCCAACTTGCCGCGGCAACTGGTCGAGGAACTTGTCAAGGAAGGGCACGCCGTGCTGGAGCCGAAGATTTCGCCTTCGGTCAAGATCCGCGAGTCGCACAGCTTATCCAAACCGCTGGTGCATTTCGCCCCGAATCACAAACTGACCGACGAATTTCGGGCTCTGTATCTGGAAATCAATCCGTAACCGTCGGATCGTTGCTCCGGACCGACGGTTTGGAGAGGCGACAAGAGGCAGCTTCGGCTGCCTTTTTTTGTCCGGCGGTTTTACCACCGGCGTTAGCGGCTAGAATTGCTTGGAATTCCTGCTGTTGCGGAACAGCAGCGGTTTTTCTTCGGTCGCCAGGGCGGCGGCTCGGGCCGAATCGATTGCCTCCCCGACCAGATGATGTTGCGGCGATTTGCTGCATACCGGGTCTGCGGCGTACATGTCGCCGGTCATGATATAGGCTTGGCAGCGGCAGCCGCCGTAGTCTTTTTCCTTTTCGTCGCAGCTGCGGCAAGGCTCCTTCATCCAGCCGTCGCCGCGGAAAAAATTGAACGCTTTCGATTCGTTCCAGATTTCCTCGATGCTGTGGTCTTTGACGTTGGGGCAGTCCAGGCCGGGCAGTTCGCGCGCCGAATGGCAGGGCAGGGCGACGCCGTCCGGGGCTATGGTCAAAAACGTCGTGCCCCAGCCGTTCATGCAGGCTTTCGGGCGGTCTTCGTAATAGTCCGGGACCACGTAATAGATTTTCATTTTGCCGGCCACCTTTTCCTTGTAGGCTTGGGCAATGCGTTCGGCTTCCTCGAATTGTTCTTTGGTCGGTAGCAACAAATCGCGGTTGGCATGGGCCCAGCCGTAATACTGGGTATTGGCAAGCTCCAGATAGTCGGCCCCCAGCGTTTCGGCCATTTCCAGAATTTCCGGCATCTGGTGGATGTTGGCGCGGTGGATTACCACGCACAACACCATCGGGTAGCCGTGCTTCTTGACCAGGCGCGCGACTTCCTGCTTATGTTGATAGGATTCGGTACCGGCCAGATGGTCGTTCAGTTCTTGCGTGCTGGCCTGGATGCTGACTTGGATATGGTCGAGGCCGGCTTGTTTCAATTCGACGATTTTGGTTTCGTCCAGACCGTAGCCGGAAGTAATCAGGTTGGAATAATAACCCAGCTCACGGGCATAGCGGACCAGTTCGGGCAGATCCTGGCGGGTCAACGGTTCGCCGCCGGAAAACCCCAGTTGCACCGCGCCCATTTTCCGCGCTTGGGCCAGTACCCGTTTCCAATCCTCGGTGCTCAGTTCGTCCGGATATTTGGCGTAATCCAAGGGATTGGAACAGTACGGGCATTGCAGCGGGCATTTGTAGCTCAGTTCGGCCAACAGCCAACGCGGAGGAGTGATTTTAGGGTTGTCGGATCCAGCCATTTTGTTTTGCGACGTTGAGGAAGTTGCTGATATCGGTGATCAGACCGCTGGTGGAAAATTTTTGTTCCAGTTCGGCGACGATTTCGTCGAGCTTGCGCGTGCCGTCGCAGAGCTTGAGGATTTCGGCCGAACTTTGATTCAATTCCACCATGCCCTCCGGATAAAGGATGACGTCTTTTTGTTGCGCCTCTTCCCATTGCAGTCGGTGCAGGGGAGAAAAGCTGATCGTTTGATTAGGATCGATGTTCATTGGTTTAAATGGGTCGGACTGGATGAAATGAAACCCAACTGGTTAGCTGTGTGCAAATGCCGAGCTTTGCCGGTGCTCTGCACATACAGCGAAATACCGCCGTAGCGGAGCAAGCTGACGGCGATCCACCCGGCGCTCATGTCAGTCTTCGATATTGAAATACGGCGGCATGCCGTTGACATAAGCCGTGTACATCGCGTCGGCCATCGTCCACAGCACGTCCAGCTTGAATTTCAGGATATCCAGCATACGTTCCTGTTGCTCGCGGGTCTTGTACCAGTCCAGCGTCAATTGCAGGCCGTGTTCGACGTCTCGGCGCGCTTCGGTCAGGCGTTTGCGGAAATAAATATAGCCTTCCTGTTCCACCCACGGGTACATTTCCGGCCAGTTGTCCAGGCGCTGCTGGTGGATTTTCGGCGCGAACAGTTCGGTCAGCGAGGAGCTGGCGGCTTCGTGCCATTCCGAACGGCGGGCGAAGTTGACGTAGGCATCGACGGCAAAACGGACGCCCGGCAGCACATGTTTGAGCGAGGAAATTTCCTCGCGGGTCATGCCGACCGCCATGCCCAACTGAATCCAGGCTTCGATGCCGCCGGGATCTCCCGGATGGCCGTCGTGGTCCAAAATGCGTTGGACCCAGATCGACCGGGTTTCCCGATCCGGGCAATTGGCCATGATGTTGGCGTCCTTGATCGGGATCATGATCTGGTAATAGAAACGGTTGGCGACCCAGCCTTGCAATTGGGCCTTGTTCAATTTGCCTTCGTTCATCATCGTATGCATCGGATGATGAATGTGGTAATACTTTTCCATGCCGCGCAGCTTGGCTTCGAATTCCTCGCGGCTCCAGGGTTTGTTGTCGCAACAGCTCATGGGACTCCCTTATAAGTCGATTTCTAAACCGTCGTAAGAGACTTCGATGCCGGCGGCATCCAGTGTCTTGCGCTCCGCCGAATCTTCGTCCAGAATCGGGTTGGTGTTATTGATATGTATCAAGATTTTGCGGGTATTTGCGACCCCGTTCAGTACCTCGATCATGCCGCCGGGCCCGGATTGCGGAAGATGTCCGATTTCGCGCGCTCGCTTATGACTGATGTGTTGGGTGACCATTTCGTCGTCGGTCCAGAAGGTTCCGTCCACCATCAGACAATCGGCATCCTGCATCGCGGCCATCACGTGCGGTTCGATTTCGCCCAGGCCCGGCGAATAATACAGCTTCTTGCCGGTCGAAATTTGCTCGACGATGACGCCGATATTGTCGCCGTCGTGCGGGTCGTGGCGGTGCGGGGAATAGGGCGGTGCCTTGCTTTTCAGGGCGTGGGTATAAAAGCGCAGGTCGTCGATCCCGGGGATCGTGAAGCTGCTGCCGTCGCAGGGAATGGGATGGTGGTTGACGGTGCAATAGTCCTTCAGCATCGTAAACAGCGGAAAACCGGTGGTCAGGTCCTGCTTCACCATCTCGGTACAGTAAACATCCAGCGGTTTGCCTTCGCGCAGCATCAGCATACCGGTGGTATGGTCGATCTGACTATCGATCAACATGATGGCCTTGATGCCGGTGTCGCGCACGCCTTCTTTGGGCTGAATCGCGGGAAACGCTTCCAGTTGCGCGCGAATATCGGGCGACGTATTGAACAGCAGCCAGTTTCTTTCGTCCGTGCTGACCGCAATCGACGATTGGGTGCGCGCCTTGCCGTTCATTTGTCGATGCCGCAAGCGGTGGCAGTTATGGCAATTGCAGTTCCACTGGGGAAATCCGCCCCCCGCGCCTGAACCGAGAACTCTGATCTTCATGATGTGGGACAGTCTGATTGTAAAACAAGGGCTGAATGATACGGGATTAAAAAGCGACAGGCAAAAAAAAGGGGCCAGTCGGGCCCCTTTTCTTGCTAACCGTTAGAATTAACGGTTGTAGATGTACATAGTTACTTCAAAACCGAAACGCAGGTCAGTGTATGCTGGTGTTTCCCATTTCATTGTAAATACCTCCAGAAGTTTTTAGTTGTATGCTAGCTTGATCAAGTAAGCTGGCTCAGAGTATACGATGAAGTTTTTTTTTTGGCAACAGCGATCCGAAAGGATAGACGACG
>JBNLFT010000105.1:0-2110 GCA_050305675.1 Methylococcaceae bacterium | reverse complement strand
CTAGCTTGATCAAGTAAGCTGGCTCAGAGTATACGATGAAGTTTTTTTTTTGGCAACAGCGATCCGAAAGGATAGACGGCGAACTGAGCGGAGGAGTTCAAAATATACTTGTTCCCTACCGAATACAGGGTTATATTTACTAGGCACACCATTCTAACCAATCGCTGCTTGACAAGCGATTTTTATAATTAAAATAATTACTTGGAGGGTTTTATGGGGGGCGTAATCGAACTCGTATTCTTTATGCTGGTGATCGCAATCGTTGCCTTCGCGCCGCTGGGATACTTTATTTATATGTACACGATGAAAAACGGCGAGCCGTTCGGCGATATCGAACCGCATGGAGATAGCGAATCGCCGTTGCTGAATATGGTGGCAAGAGTCATCGATTCGGTCAAGGCCGCAGCCGCTAAAAGATAACCTGTGAAAAGCCGGAATTTATCCGGCTTTTTTATACCCGGTATGTTGGGCGAAACGGGTATCGCCGGCCACTGTCCGATCAATGCTTGCCGGGGGCCAATTGGACGCCGCGCCGTTCGTAGGTTATATAGGCTTGTAGTGCGATCATCTTGGGATCGTCCGCCGCCAGCGGCTGGCCTTCGAGAGGATTTCGCAAGCACCAGTTGACCATTTCCCACAACGGCACCACCTTGCCGATCTGCTTTTGGAACTTCGGATAGGTTTCAGGGTGGGTATTGGCGGCGTTCGGATGACATTGCGCGCAGGCGACGCCGTTGGTGCCCAATTCGCCGCTGGTCCACAGTTCGCGTCCATGTTTCACGGTGTCCATGAATTGTTGCTGCCAGCGTTGCAGATCGGTTTCGGTAAATTCGTCGGCCGCAGCCACCGGCGAGATCAGCAGGGCGCTTAGGATGAATCCGAGTTGCATCGGTTTGCGGAGAGAGTTTGCCATGTCGGGGTCCTCGTGCTGATTAGAAATGGTGTTGCGGCGGAATTCGTGCCGCTTCGTCCTGGTATCGGCTGTCCAACGGTTTTTTTTCGGCTTGGTCGAAGCGTACGCTGCGGTCTTGGTTGCTATAGAGCGTAAAGTTAAGGTCGACACGGCCGTTGTCCACGTTGATGAACTGCCACCCGGTCGCATCCCGTTCGAAGAAGGGATCGGCGCGATTCATCGGCACCGTCAACTTGGGCAGATATTGCTCGGCCTGGGCGTAAGCTTGAGGATAGGGCCACGGCCAAGCGGTCGCCATGACCGAATTGAAGCTGATGTTGCCGATTTGATTGTATTGAATCTGATGCACGTGGCCGTAGATTACCGACACTTTGGCGAACGGTTTGAGCAATTCCTGGATTTGTTCGGCATCCTCGGTCCAGAAATTCCAGCCCTTATAGATTTTTTGCAGCGGCGAGTGTGAAAACACCACGATCGGGGTGGTCTTGGCGATCTTCGCCAGGTCGTTTTTCAGCCATTGCCGTTGCTCGTCGCCGACCATGAACGGCGAGCCGTTCGGATTGTCCAGGCCGGCCATCTCGAGCATACGCTGTTCGTCGCTGGGCCAGCGGTTGAAGGTCCAGTCGTCGTAGGTGCGGATGCTGTTGAGGACGACGAAATGCACGCCCTTGTGGTCGAAGCTGTAATATTGGGGGCCGAACAGTTTTTCCCAGTAAGCGCCGAGGTCCAGATAATAGTCGTGTTCGCCCATCACATATTTGACCTCGTGTTTCAGTGCCGACATGATTTCGGCGCCGTGGTCCAGTTCGGCGGGTTTGCCCAGTTGCGCGAGGTCTCCGCCGAACATGACGAAATCAGGTTTCGGCGTTAGCAGATTGGTTTCGGCGACGGCGCGAATCAGGCCGCGGTCCCAGTTTCTGACGAATCGATTGCCCTTGATCTGTTGAATATGGGCGTCGGAAATATAGGCGAAGGTAAAATTTTGTTCGCTGTCGGCGAAGGCCAGTTCCACCAGGCTCATCGGTAGGGAACCGGCCAAAGCCAGGGCGCCGCCGTTCTTAAGGAAATTTCGTCGACTTTTATTAACGGTTTTCATGAGTCCGGTCTCCGTTAGTTGGATGCCGCCGAGGCGGTTTGTTGCGCGATCTGGGGACTGGTCAAGGCTTGCAGGAAAGCAACCAAATCGTCGATTTGCGC
>JBNLFT010000104.1:0-9047 GCA_050305675.1 Methylococcaceae bacterium | reverse complement strand
TGTCCGGTTTCGGCAAAGGCCAAGGCATGCTCCATCGTTTCCTGGCTGCGGATTTCGCCGATCAAAATGACGTCGGGGGCCTGGCGCAGAGTGTTTTTCAAGGCATCCTCGTAAGAACAGGTGTCGACTCCCACTTCGCGCTGGTTAACCAGGCATTTCTTGTGCGGGTGGACGTACTCTATCGGATCCTCGATGGTGATAATATGGCCTGAAGAATGGCTGTTTCGATGATCGATCAGTGCCGCCAGAGAGGTCGATTTGCCCGAGCCGGTGCCGCCGACGAATAAGATCAGGCCCCGCTTTTCCATGATTTTGTCTTTCAGTATTTGCGGCAGGCCCAGCGCATCGGCATTGGGGATATCCACCTTGATGTTGCGGATGACCATCGCGTGACTGTTGCGTTGCTTAAAGATGTTGACCCGGAAACGACCGACGCCGGATTCGGTGAGGGCCAAATTCATTTCCGGTACGTGTTCGAATTGTGCGCGTTGCTCGGCGTCCATGATACTGTCGGCGATTTCTTTGATTCGCTCCCTGGTCATGATGGTCGCTTCCAACGGTTTCAACGCGCCGTGAAATTTGGCGGCCGGCGGCGCTCCGACGGTTAAATACAGGTCGGAGCCGTCTTTTTGGGCAAGAACTTTCAGGTAGTCTTTGAATTCCATAATCCGTTTTTCGGTCTGGTTTCGGTCTCTCAAAAGTTTAGCCAATAACGCGACAAGTTAAAGCCAGATGTTTTGCAACCCAGTATAATAGGATCATTTGCTTTAGGTTTGTCGGGTCGGTTTTTTAGTGGTTATGAATAAACAGAGAAAAGCGGTGGCATTGATTTCTGGGGGGCTGGATTCGATGCTGGCGGCTAAAGTCGTGATGGAACAGGGCGTGCATGTGGAAGGAATCAATTTTTTTACGGGTTTTTGCGTCGAGGGTCATACTCATGCGATCAGGCAGAAGGACAAGGCCAAGCCGAAACGCAATAATTCGTTGTGGGTCGCGGAACAATTAGGCATCAAACTGCACATCGTCGATATTATTGAAGAATATAAGGCGGTATTGATCAACCCCAAACATGGGTACGGGGCCAATATGAATCCTTGTCTGGACTGCAAGATTTTTATGGTCAATAAGGCTAGGCAATGGATTGAGGAAAACGGGTTCGATTTCATTATTACCGGGGAAGTGATGGGGCAGCGGCCGATGTCGCAGCGCAAAGATACGATGCCGGTGGTTGCCGCCGAATCCGGAGCCGATGACTTGTTGCTGCGTCCGCTATGCGCCAAGAATCTGCCGCCGACGTTGCCGGAGCGCGAAGGTTGGGTGGACCGGGAGCAATTGTTCGATTTCAGCGGCCGCACGCGCAAGCCGCAGATGGAGCTGGCCGGGCGTTACGGATTCGTCGATTATGCACAGCCGGCCGGCGGTTGCTGTTTCCTGACCGACGAGAAGTACTCGAGAAAGTTGGTCGATTTGTGGCGGGCGCGGGGAGAAAAGGATTACGACCTCGACGACGTCATGTTGTTGAAGGTCGGAAGACATATCCGGCCGAAACAGAATTTCAAAATCATCGTCGCCCGGGAAGACGGCGAAGCGCGGTTCATGCAAGGGTATAAAAAAGACTTCGTCAATATGAATTGCGCCAGCCATCGCGGGCCGCTGGTGTTGGTCGACGGCACGCCCAGCGAACCGGATCTGCTGTTGGCCGGCAGAATTACCGCCCGCTACGGTCAGGGTCGAGACCAAGAGGTCGTCGATATCGCCATCCGCGAGCAAGGCAAGGAGGAAAGGATCGTTCAGGTCAAACCGTTGGCGGCGGACGAAATTCCGCAGGAGTGGTTCGTATGAAGCAGGCGACCTTGGATGCCAGACGCTTGTTGTGCCCGTTGCCGGTCATCCGAACCCAGGACAAAGTGAAGACGCTGGACAGCGGGGACGAGTTGACAGTTTTTTGTACCGATCCCGGAGTGATGCAGGACATACCCGCCTGGTGCCGTATCAACGGCCACCGGGTCGTCGAAACACGGGCCGAGGACGGCCAATACGTCATAGTGTTAGAGGTCGGATGAGGTGGCGGTAAGTGCCGAGGTCGATCACGCGACCGCTATGAAAGCCCGAGTTACCTATATCGCTGCGGCGGTAAACGTCTTTTTGACGGTGATCAAGGTCGTTTTCGGCGTGCTGGGGCAGTCGGCGGCTTTGATTGCCGATGGCGTCCATTCGTTGTCCGATTTGTTGAGCGATCTGTTCGTCATCGTGGCGATTAAGATGGGCGCCCGCGAGGCCGACTACGAGCATCCCTACGGCCATCGCCGTTTCGAAACGATGGCGACCGTCATGCTCGGATTAGGGTTGGTCGTGATTGCCGGCGGCATCGCCTGGGATGTTTCGGAGCGGATGTTGCACCCGGAAAGATTGATGGTCCCTAACCGCGACACGATGGCGATCGCGGCGATTTCGATTCTGGCCAACGAATGGCTGTATCAATACACCAAGCGGGTCGGCGAGGAGACCCGTTCCAAGCTGTTGTTGGCCAATGCCTGGCATCATCGCAGCGATGCCATTTCGTCGATCGTCGTATTGTTCGGGATTGCCGCGGTGCTGGCGGGTTATTCTTTTGCCGACGCCGTCGCGGCGATTATCGTTTCGTTGATGATCGCCAAAATCGGCTTGAAGCTGGTACTGGAGAGCATCAACGAATTGGTCGATACTTCGTTGCCGGAACCGTTGGTCAAGGAAATTCGCCGGGCGATCAAGACCACCGAGGGGGTAAATGGGATCCATTTGTTGCGTACCCGGCAGATGGGCGAGGATGCTTATGTCGACGCGCATATCGTGGTAGATCCGCGGATCACCGTTTCCGAAGGCCATATGATTGGCGATATCGTCCGCGATAAATTGAAGACCGAATTCGACGACGTCGTCGATGTATTGGTGCATGTCGACCCGGAGGACGACGAATTCAAAATCGTCGACCAAATGCCGCTGACGCGCAAGCAAATACAGGGCTATCTGGACGAGTATTTGGGGGAACTGGGCGATTACGTCGACGAGTTCAGAATCCATTATTTGGACGGCTTGCTGGAATTGGAGGTGATGCTGCCGCCGGCGTTGTTCGGCCAGACGCAATTGATCGAACAAATCAAACAGCATTGTGGACTGCTGGAAAAGAAAGTCGATCAAGTCGCCAGGGTTTATGTTTTTTTTAAGGCCTGAGACAAGGGCCGAATCGGAGTAAAAATAAAATGGCTGTTGGGAAACGTGACTTTCCATCGATGCACCCGGTTGCGGGAATCAGGCTCGGAACAGTTAACGCCGGAATCAAGCAAACCGAGCGCGACGACATCTTGGTTATCGAAATGGCGGAAGGCGGCAGCTGCGCGGCGGTGTTCACCCGGAATGCCTTCTGCGCGGCTCCGGTACACGTGGCGAGAGCGCATTTGAAGCGGGGGCCGCGTTGGTTATTGGTTAATTCCGGCAATGCCAATGCCGGTACCGGCGTTCGCGGTATGCAGGATGCCGAGCAGAGCTGCCGCTGCCTTGCCGCGGCCGCAGGAGCCGAGATGGAGCAGGTTCTGCCGTTTTCCACTGGCGTGATTGGCGAGTACCTGCCGATCGATAAGTTGGTGGCGGCATTGCCGGCGGCGGTCGGCGCCCTTGCCGCCGAAAACTGGGATAAGGCGGCGCGCGCCATCATGACTACCGATACGTTCGCCAAGGGAGCGTCCACGGTAATCGAACTGAACGGCGAGACGGTCACGATTACCGGTATTTCGAAAGGGGCCGGCATGATCCAACCCAATATGGCGACGATGCTGGGATTTATCGCGACCGACGCCAGAATCGCTCAACCGCTGTTGCAACAGTGTCTGGTAGACGCGGTCGAGCAGTCGTTCAACCGGATCACCGTCGACGGCGACACCTCGACCAACGATGCCTGCGTGGTGTTGGCCAGTGCCCGTAGCAAAGCGGCGGAAATTCTGCCCGCCAGCGAACAATACCGGGTTTTCTCCGCCGCGCTGCAAGACATCTGTAAACAACTTGCCGAAGCGATAGTCCGCGACGGCGAGGGGGCGACCAAATTGATAAGAATCGTCGTCGAGCAGGCCGAGAACGATGACGAGGCGGTGTTGGTCGGGAAAACCATCGCTCATTCGCCCTTGGTGAAGACGGCCTTTTTTGCCAGCGATCCCAACTGGGGAAGGATTCTCGCTGCGGTCGGCCGCTCCGGAGTAGCCGGCCTGCAGCTGGATCGGGTTGCGATTTATTTGAACGACGTCTGCATCGTCGAGCAAGGGGGACGCTCGCCTTCATATACCGAAGCGGCCGGGCAGGCGGCGATGGGGCAGCAGGAAATTACCGTGCGCGTTCTGTTGGCGAGGGGAACGGCAACCCAGGAGGTCTTAACCTGCGATTTTTCGTATGACTATGTCAGGATCAACGCCGAATATCGCACCTGAGCCTTCACCGAAAACGGAGAGTCCGTTGCACGTCGCGGTGGGCGTGATCGTCGACCGCGCGGGCCGTATTTTAATCGCCAAACGTCACGCTCATCTGCATCAGGGCGGTTTGTGGGAGTTTCCCGGCGGCAAGGGGAATCCGGCGAGTCGCCGCGGGAAGCGCTTTGTCGGGAATTGGCCGAGGAAGTCGCGATTCGGGCGCGTCATGCCGAACCGCTGATCAAGATTGGCCACCGCTATCCCGAACGCAGCGTCCTGCTGGATGTTTGGCGGGTCGACGACTTCGCCGGCCGGGCAAGCGGCCTAGAGGGGCAGGAGGTCAGATGGGTTGAGCCGCGGCAACTTAGAAACTACGATTTTCCGGTGGCCAACCGGCCGATTATCAGTGCCGCGCTGCTGCCGTCGTATTACGGGATTTTGGAGGGACGCGACGACGTCGAAGCGTTGTCCAATCTGCAGCGCATGCTCGAGCTGGGGGTGAAACTGGTCCAACTACGTTTGAAGTCGTTTGCGGCGGTTGTTGGCGAATCGTTGCTGCGGCGCATCGCCGCCGAATGCCGGGCGCGTAGGGTGCAACTGGTGGTCAATTCCGACCTGGCGGCCGATTGTCGCGGCGTCGCTCAGGGCGTTCATTTGACCAGCCGTTATTTGATGCGATGTCGGCAGCGTCCCCAGGGTTATCGATGGGTCGGCGCGTCCTGTCATAATCGGCACGAATTGCAGCAGGCCGAGTTGATCGGCGCCGATTACGTCGTGCTGGCACCGGTACTGGAAACCGCCAGCCACCCGGAAACCGAACCGTTGGGCTGGCGCCGATTCGCCGCGCTGGTCGAACATGCCAAACTGCCGGTTTATGCCTTGGGCGGCTTACAACTGGCCGATCTCGAGCGGGCCAGGTTGGCAGGTGCTCAAGGGCTTGCCGGGATCAGTACATTCCGTTAGGGAATGCCGATTTCATCGGTGTTCCCCGGCGTGCAGGGAGGCGCCAGCAAACCCAATGGCTTGAACGATTGTTTTTTGACATGAAGGAAAATCGCATTTTCCTTAACCGGGCGCTGAGGAATTGAGGGCGGATTAATTCGGCGCTTCCCTGGCAAGGGTAACGGGCAACGGTAGTGTAGCAGCTAATCGTAATCGCTGTCGGCAGGGCGATAGGGTTTCTGAGGTCGGACGGAATAGGGCTTCGAGCACGGTATCGCTTGCGCATTCATTGCTCGTTTTACGATGCCGGTTACCGCGAGCGGCGATTCACACAGCGGCCTTGATCCAGCGGATAATGTCTGCGGTTCCCATTGCGCCGGATTGGCGGGCAATTTCTCGGCCACCTTTAAAAACGATCATTGTCGGTATACTGCGGATACCGTATTGCGCCGCGATCGCTTGTTCCTGTTCGGTATCCAGTTTGGCCAGCCGCAGATGCGGTTCCAACTGCTCGGCGGCTGCGCTGAAGGCGGGAGCCATCGATTGACAGGGGCCGCACCAGGACGCCCAGAAATCGACGATTACCGGGATGTCGTTTCGGCTTATCTGGCGCTCGAAGTTGCCGCTGTTTAAATTCAGCGGGTGGCCGGTAAATATTTTGCTTTTGCATTTTCCGCAGCTCGGGTCATGGCTTAACCGGTCTTCGGCTATCCGATTGACCGTGTTGCAGTGCGGACAGACGAGATGAAGTTGTTTCATGGCGCAGTCCTATTGGCTGCGGTCAATGGAAAAAGCCGTTGCCATCGTCATCGAAGTTGGCGGAAGCCGGCTCCCCAGGAATCTGTTTCTCCTCCGCCGCCCATTCCCCCAGATCGATCAATTTGCAGCGCTCGGAGCAGAAGGGCTTGAAACGCTCCTGTTCGCTCCAGGCGACGGCTTTGCGGCAGGTAGGGCAACAGACGGTCAACGGCTTATTCGCGCTCATCAAAACATGCAGCGGGTCAATCCGAAGGGAATATCGTCCGGTGTTTGGGTGGGCCGGCTCTCGTCGCTGGAGGGTTTCATGAAGCGGATCGTGAAGCGGTGTTTACCGCCGCTGATTTCGGCGAAACAGCGTATCTCCGTATCGACAAGCACTCGCAATAACTGAATCGGGTGGCTGGTGTCCAAACTCATTTGAAAAAAGCCGGCCTTGGCCAATTGCGGACTCGGGTGATTGCTTTGCCGGATGAAGTTGAGAATCAGGTCGATCGCGGTACGGATATTAATGAAGGGCTGGGTCCATCGCTCGAGGTCCTTTTGTTGTTCGGCGTCTCCTTGTTCCAGCCAGTAATGAAAGGCCGGCAAGTCGAACGAGCAACTCCCGCCGGGAATCGAATTGCGTTGGGAAATGCTTTGAAAGAGATCGCTTTCCATGACGTTGATGCCGATCTTGCCGCTGGCCTGATACAGACTTTTACTGACCGTGCCGAGCTGGTCCAGGATTTGTTGCAATTTGTCGGTATCGACACCTTGACTGTGGGACAGCTGTTTCAACACTTTTACATGGCGGTCCAGCTCTTTTAACAGTTCCGATTTTAAATCGTTGCGGCTAAATATCATCAGAATGTCGAGCAGTACCGAAATGGCCGCCCGTTTGTCGTAGATGGTTGAACCGGAAATAAAATGATTCAGTTGCAGAAATAACTGTTCCAGTCGCATGAAGACGCGAATCCGTTCATTGAGCGGGAATTCGTAGATAGTCTGAGTATTCAAAGCCGGCGTTGCCCTAAGAGTTAGCAATACAAACGAGTTAGCGGCGGTTTCCTTCCTACGGAATAGCAATTTTCGGACGTTTTTCCGTAAGAACGCTATGCGTAGCCGAATGAACGTCCGGCACACACCGATCACTATGATCGCATAAGGTATAAATTGTGAAGCTTTTTGACCTGTTCTGCAAGTTGGGTGGCTGGTTTTGAGTTATCGATGACGTCGTCGGCGCGGGCCAAGCGTTCTTCGCGGGAGACTTGGCTGGCGATGATGCTTTTTATTTGTTCCGTCGTCAGGCGGTCGCGTTGTTTGACCCGTTCGATTTGGATTTCCAACGCACAATCGACGACCAACACCCGGTCCACTAACCCGGTCATACCGGTTTCCAGCAACAACGGGACGCAGATGATGCAATACGCACTTGTCAGTAGTTCGATTTCTTCCTCGATTTTGCGATAGACCAGGGGATGAAGCAACTCTTCCAGGCGTTGTTTTTGTGCCGGATCGGAAAACACCAGTTGCCTAAGTTTTGCTCTGTCCAATGTGCCGTCGGCAGTGAGAAACTGGTTGCCGAATGTTTGCACCAATTGGTTCAGCGCAGGCTGGCCGGGCTCGACGATTTGACGGGCGATCACGTCGGCGTCGATCACCGGTACGCCAAGTTTCTCGAACAGCTTGGAGACGGTCGATTTGCCGCTGCCGATACCGCCGGTCAGCCCTATTTTCAGCATCAGCCTGACAACCCGGTAGCCCGCAAATAGAATTGATTGATATCGTCGCCCCAGATCAAGGCCAACCAGCCGGCGGCGGCCAAATAGGGGCCGAAGGGAATGGGGGTGTTACGGTCCTGCTTCACGGTCACGATCATTGCGATGCCGATGACTGCCCCCACCAGGGAGGACAGCAAAATGATCAGCGGCAGATACTGCCAACCCAACCAGGCGCCTAGCAAGGCCAGCAATTTAAAGTCGCCGAATCCCATGCCTTCTTTGCCCGTGGTCAATTTAAACAGTTGATAAACCGTCCACAGGCTCAAATAGCCGGCGATCGCGCCGACGATGCTGGAAGCGCTATCGGTATAAACGGAAAACAAGCTCAACAACAAGCCCAACCATAAGGTAGGCAGGATAATGGAGTCAGGCAACAGCTGATGATCGATATCGATGAAGCTGGCGGCGATCAGGCACCAGGTCAGGAGGAGGGCGAACAGCATCGGGACGCCGTAGCCGAAATGCCAGGCAACGATCGCCGAACAAACACCGGTGAAGGCCTCGATCAGCGGATAACGCAGTGCGATCGGTTGTCCGCACTCGGCGCATTTGCCGCCCAACAGCAGGTAACTAACGACCGGAATATTTTGGTAAGGTTTAATTTTACTGTGGCAATGAGGGCAATGGGAGGACGGTACGACCAGGTTGAACGGTTCGCCGTCTTGTTGTTCCGGTTCCAGCTCCAGATACTCCCGGCATTCTTTCCGCCAACTCCGGTTCATCATGACCGGTAAGCGGAAGATCACGACATTGAGGAAGCTGCCGACCATAAGTCCGAGAAGCAGCGTGCAGGAAACAAGTACGACGGGCGATTGTTGCAGGATATCCGATAACGATTGCATGGCGATAGAGGTTGTTATGCCCCGCCTGCAGGCGCATGCGGGGCGACAGGGGGAACGCGGATTGCTTAACCGATAGCAGCGCCGAGTTTGAAGATCGGTAGATACATGGCCACGATAAGACCGCCGACCAATATACCCAGCACCACCATGATCAGCGGTTCCATCAGGCTGCTGAGATTGTCAACCAGGTTGTCGACTTCTTCTTCGTAAAAATCGGCGACTTTGTCGAGCATCGCATCGATCGAGCCCGATTCCTCACCGATCGCGACCATCTGTATCACCATATGGGGAAACAGATTGGCTTGAGCCAT
>JBNLFT010000103.1:0-9086 GCA_050305675.1 Methylococcaceae bacterium | reverse complement strand
TGTCAGCCTCCTCTTGTTTTTCCTCAAACGCCAGTGTAACTCACCGGCGCCGAGGAGGCTGGCTAGAGGATTATCAGTTCTCATATTCCAACATTATATTATTCTGAGTTACACTCGATCTATGGCTAGACCTCAACGATCGGGGTTTCAATATATCGCGGTGAGCCAGGCTGTGCGACGATTGGAGCAGGATGACCGGGAATATGTTGGAATGTGAGAACTGACCATTTTGACCTTACGCCAACCGCAGCAATAGGTCTTTGAAACGTGCGGTCCTGGAAAGAGGCAACAACAGTCGCTTGGTTTGAAACAGTGATTCGGACCAGGAGCTATAGCTTGAACCTGTCACAGAGAAGGCACAGAAGAGTAGATGATCAGAGTAAGTAGAATAGTTTCAGTGACTGTGATTTTCCTGATCTGCGGAGCGGTATTTGCGGAAACGATCGGTCATGTCGACACCCGATTTAAACTGATCGGCCCCGACGACAAAATCGTCGTCGAGGCCTTCGACGACCCCGGCGTGGCTGGAGTCACCTGCTATCTCAGCCGGGCAAAAACCGGCGGACTCTCCGGAGCGGTCGGCGTCGCCGAGGATACGTCCGATGCTTCGATTTCTTGCCTGCAGACCGGTCCTGTCGATTTGGCTGCGGAAATTAAAAATGGCGACAGGGATGGGGAAGACGTCTTCAAAAAAAGGACGTCGCTGGTTTTTAAATCGATGCAAGTGGTGCGGTTTTACGATCGAAGGCGCAATACCTTGGTGTATCTTGTCTACAGTGACCGGGTTATCGAAGGGTCGCCGAAAAACAGCGTCGCCGCAGTGCCGATTGTGCCTTGGCGCTAGGATATTCGGTTCAATTCCTTTGTCCGCGATTCCGATTTCGGGACGATTGGTCTGAGCCCGGCGTATCCGACGGCGTCGATTTGCGAGTCCAACGCCGTTTGGGTCAAGTCATAACCTCCGCAGTTTCTCGGCAAGCGTGTTCCCCGGCTCAATCCTCCAATTCTTTTTCCACCTCCAACACCCGCAGTGTCGTCTTGATTATGGTATCGGGATTCAAACTCATAGACTCGATGCCGAGTTTCACCAAAAACTCGGCCATTTCCGGGTAATCGGAAGGTGCTTGGCCGCATATGCCGGAATAGCGTCCATTGCGTTTCGCACCCTCTACCGCCATGCGGATAAAGGCCTTGACCCCTTCGTCGCGTTCGTCGAAGTCGAAGGCAACGATTTCCGAATCGCGATCTACGCCTAGCGTCAATTGCGTCAGATCGTTGGATCCGATCGAAAAGCCGTCGAACAGTTGTGCGAATTCGTCGATCAGAATGACGTTATTCGGAATTTCGCACATGACATATATCCTCAATCCGTTCTCGCCTTGTTTCAGACCGTATTCGGCCATTTTGTCCAGCACTCGCTTGCCTTCTTCGACACGTCGGCAAAACGGTATCATCAGGATCACGTTGCTTAATCCCATCTTGTCGCGAACCCGTTTCATTGCCATGCATTCCAAGGCGAAGCCTTCCTGGTAGGACGGATGGGTATAGCGGGATGCGCCGCGGAAGCCGAGCATCGGGTTTTCCTCCTCGGGTTCGAAATCCCGGCCGCCGAGAAGGTCGGCATATTCGTTCGTCTTGAAATCGGACATGCGCACCACTACCGGTTTCGGATAAAACGCCGCGGCTATCGTGCCGACACCTTCCGACAGACGTTGGACGAAATAGTCGGCGGGGTCTTTATAGCCAAGCAACAAACGTTTGATCTCGAATTTCTCGGCACTGTTCTCGACCTTGTCGGGGTAGAGCAGCGCCATCGGATGAACTTTGATATATTCGTTGATGATGAATTCCATGCGCGCCAGACCGACGCCGTCATTGGGCAGAAAGCTGCTTTTGAAGGCGAGGTCAGGGTTCCCCAGATTGAGCATTACCTTGGTTTTCGGACGTTTGAAATCCGCCAAATCGGTCTGTTCGATGCGAAACGGTATGTCGCCGCGATAGACTTTTCCGGTGTCGCCTTCGGCACAGGAAACGGTGACGGGTTCTCCGGATTTGATGTTGACGGTGGCCTTATCGCAACCGATCACCGCCGGAATACCCAGCTCCCGGGCGATGATGGCGGCGTGGCAAGTGCGCCCGCCGCGATTGGTGACGATAGCGGCGGCGATCTTCATAATCGGTTCCCAATCGGGCGAGGTGGTATCGGCCACCAATACTTCGCCGGCGCGGAATTCCGCCAAGTGCTCGGTGCTGGTAATGACGTGCGCCGAGCCTTTCGCTATCTTGCCGCCGACCGCATGGCCTTTGGCGATGACTTCACCGCTACCCTGCAAGCGATAGTCTTCCAGCAGCATACCTTGTTTTTGCGAGGCGACCGTCTCCGGTCTCGCCTGGACGATATAGAGCTCGCCGTCCAGACCGTCCTTAGCCCATTCCATATCCATCGGCCGGTCTTTCCCGGCTGCTTTGCTGTACAGTTGCTCGATCTTGATCGCGTAATCGGCCAATTTCAGAACATCTTCGTCGTTAATACAGAATTGCTCACGCTCGCCGGCCGATGTCACGATGTTTTTGGTCGCTTCTCGGGTGTTGCCTTCGTTGTAAACCATCTTGATTTTCTTCGCGCCCAAGAGCCGGCGCAATACGCAACGATGGCCCTCGAGAAAGGTCGGTTTGTGGACGTAGAACTCGTCCGGGTCGACGTTGCCTTGCACCACGTTCTCACCCAAGCCGTAAGCGCCGGTGATAAACACCACGTCGCGAAAGCCCGATTCGGTGTCCAGCGAAAACATCACGCCGCTGCTAGCCAGATCGGAACGAACCATTTTCATGACGCCAATCGATAGGGCCACGCTGAAATGGTCGAATCCCTGGTCGATGCGGTAATGGATCGCGCGATCGGTGAACAAGCTGGCGAAACAACGTCGGCAGGCTTCCAGCAGTTCCGCGGCTCCGTTGACGTTAAGATAGGTGTCCTGCTGTCCGGCAAAGCTGGCGGTAGGCAGATCTTCCGCGGTGGCGGAGCTGCGCACGGCGAGGCTCAGTTCTTCGCCGTATTGTTGTTGCAACTGTCGATAAGCGCGCTGGATTTCATCCTCGAGATCGGCCGGCAGGCCCGCCGAATAAACGATGTCACGGGCTTTTCGGCCGCAACGGGACAAACTTTCAACATCGTGCGCCTTAAGGTTGTTCAGCGCTTCGCGCAATGGCTGCAGACTGTCGCTGGCATCGAGTATGTAGCGGTAGGCCTCGGCGGTGATGGCGAATCCGTTGGGTAACTTGACGCCTTGCGGCACCAATTTTTGGTACATTTCCCCGAGCGATGCGTTCTTACCGCCGACTAGGGGAATGTCCTCGATACCGATTTCGTTGAAGAAGCGGATGTATTGATAGTCCATGACCTGACCTCTTGCCGATGACTGTTAACGTCCGGGACGGCGTTAGTATTCCCACCGTCCGACAAACCGTCGTGGGTAAGCGAAATTCCCAAACGGGCATTGCTTAGTTTACGCGCAGGGTCGATGAATGAAAACCGATCGGCGTCGTTATCTGTTCCGGAAAAAATGATTGTCGCGGTCTCGGCCGGCTTCGCGGCGATTCCCCCGGTTTCGGTTACCGTCATCGCGACTGCGGAAACCGCGATTGTCGAAACCTCGGGATTGCGAGCGTCGGTCAAACAACCGTTGGTTGGGTACCGCACGACCGGCGTAGTGGCGGTGCTCGTAGTGCCGATCTTCGGTATGATGTCCCGGGGCATGGCCGTGTTGGCGCGGAACGTCTTGATGATGCCGGTAGCGGTCGCCACGGTAATCGTTATGACCGTGACCCCCTGGGTAGGACCGCCTGTTGACGATTGTGTTATGGATATGGCTGGGTCGGTCGTAATAAACCGGATAGGAACGATAACCCGAGTAACTGCTGAAACCGCCTCCGTAGCCGCTACCGCCGTAATAGCCGGAGTAATATCCGGCATGATGGGCGCAGCCGCCGAGAAACAGCAATGCGACCGCGAACGTCGACTTGTATAAGGTATTCATGATAACAGCCCTCCTGTTTCGTTGACAGGCAGGATATGTCATACATGCTGAATAGCGGGTGAATTGAGGAGTATTTGACGAGGTCGCCGTCTACGCTTCGTTCGCCAAACAACGGATTCGACACTACTTTATCAGCGTCATATATGCCGACGCTGGCGACCACACGGCGACGTCAATACGATTTATATAACCGAATTACGAATTTTTCGATTTCGACCAGGAGAAAAACCGAGGCGGAAACGGTGATAATCATATTCCAAGTGTGTAAATCAATTGCGGTAGTCCCAAACAGCACCTGCATCGGATGCCAATAGGTAAAAGCAAATTGAAACAAGCAAAGCAGAACAACTGCTCCCCATAACAACCAGTTGCCGAACAAACCGTGCGGGTTTAGCACGGAATCGTGCAAATAGCGACTGTTGAACACATAAAATATCTCGAAACAGACGAGAGTATTTACTGCAACCGTTCGCGCTTCGGCGATCGAGGTTCCCAGCGACCGTTCCCACAAAAACAAACCAAACGTTCCGGTTACGATAATGAGCGAAACGAATAAGATGCGCCAGATCAGGAACTTTGAAAGCAACGGTTCGTTGGGTTTTCGGGGTTTTCTGAGCATGATGTTACGCTCTGGCGGTTCAAATGCCAGGGTCAACGCCAGCGTCACTGCGGTAATCATATTGACCCATAAGATCTGTACCGGCGTAATCGGCAGCACTTTTCCCGTCACGATCGCTGCGACGATGGTCAATGCTTCCCCGCCGTTGGTCGGCAGGATAAAAATAATCGATTTCTTCAGGTTATCATAGATACCGCGGCCTTCTTCCACCGCATGCGCTATGGAAGCAAAATTATCATCCGCTAACACCATTTCACTCGCCTCCTTGGCAACCTCGGTTCCCTTTCTACCCATAGCCACGCCAACGTCGGCACGTTTAAGCGCGGGGGCGTCATTGACGCCGTCTCCCGTCATGGCGACGGTTTGTCCGTCCGCCTGCAACACCGTTACCAGCCTGAGCTTGTTTTCCGGACTGGTTCTGGCGAAAACGTCGATGTCGCGGGTTGCTGTCGCAAGTTGGTCATCGTCCATCTTGTCCATGTCTTTGCCGCTTAATACCGTGCGGTCGCCGATATCGATCTGGGCCGCGATCGCGGCTGCAGTGACGGCATGGTCGCCGGTTATCATTTTGACGCGAATTCCTGCCCGTTGGCAATCCTGAACCGCTTTGACGGCTTCGGAACGCGGCGGATCGATCATGCCGACGATACCGAGTAACGTCAGGCCGGTTTCTATGTCGTCATACCTTATTTGAGTCTGCAATGGCGTTGCCGTCTTAAAAGCGATCGCCAGTAAACGTTGTCCGCGATCGGCCATGTCATGCATGGTTTCATGCCACTGTCGCAGTCTGATCGGCTGATCTACGCCGCGATGGCGCTCAAGCGTGCACATTTCCAATACACGCTCCGGCGCGCCCTTGACGAAGATAAAACAATGGCCGCTGTGATCGTGATGCAAACTGGCCATATAGCGATGCTCCGATTCGAACGGAATGGTATCGATACGGGGCATCTCCTGGCTAAGCAACTCCGGATCTAAAGCGGCTTTGCGGGCGAGGGTCAATAGGGCGCCTTCGGTCGGGTCTCCGTGAACCTTCCAACTACCGGCGTTTAACTCAAGGGAGGCGCTATTGCAAAGGGCGCCGGCCTTGATTAATTCGATTACGTTCGGGTGGACGTCCAGTGCTATCGGGTGACCGTCTAGTTCAATGTCGCCGTGCGGATCATAGCCTTCTCCGCTGACGCTGCACTGCATGCCGTCGATAAACAGTGAGCGAACCGTCATTTCGTTGCAGGTTAATGTGCCGGTCTTATCCGAACAAATTACCGACACCGAACCCAGCGTCTCTACCGCAGGCAGGCGCCGGATAATTGCATTACGTTTGGCCATGCGCTGTACCCCGATAGCTAGCGTGATCGTCATGATCGCGGGGAGTCCCTCGGGAATCGCTGCCACGGCAAGGCCAACAGCTGACATGAACAGGTCTTTAAGCGAAGAATGCTGAACATACCAACCGTAAGCGAAGGTCGCGGTTGCCAACGTGATGATGGCAAAGGTCAACAATTGGCTGAAGCGGCTGATTTGCCTTAACAACGGAGTCGTTAGCGGGGAAACGGTGCGAAGCATCGAACTAATTCGCCCCAGTTCGGTTTTGTCGCCGGTCGCGACCACAATCCCGGTGGCCGTTCCGTAAGTGACAAAAGTACCGGAGTAGGCCATACAGTATCGGTCTCCCAAGGCCGCGTTGCTGTTTATTACCAACGAATGTTTTTCAACCGGCAATGATTCACCCGTTAGCATCGACTCATCGACCCGCAGGTTCTTTACCGATAGCAGGCGAAGATCTGACGGTACCTTATCTCCGCTTTCAAGCATTACGACATCGCCCGGAACCAGGGTTTCCGAGGAGATCAGAAAGTTTCTGCTATCGCGGCGCACCATCGCTTGATGCGTGAGCAGACTACGAATGGCATCGAGCGCCTTTTCCGCCTTGCCTTCCTGGAAGAAGCCGATAAACGCATTGATCAAAACCACGCTGAATATGACGCCGCTGTCTATCCAATGTTCGATTGCGGCGGTTACGAGTCCGGCAATTAGCAACACGTAAATCAGCACATTGCGAAACTGGCAGAAAAAGCGCTTGAGAGGGCCGCGGCCGGTCGCCATCGTTAAGCGGTTGGCGCCGTGTTGGTGCAAACGTCTTTCGGCCTCGCGCTCGCTTAGACCCTGCTCGGAACTGTCGAGGGTTTGGTAAACCTCTTCAATGTCTAGGGCGTGCCAGGGCCGAGTAGTCGTTTCATTGGTTGTTTTCATCGAAGAGAACCTTTAATAATTGCAGTCAACCATAATACCCGCAGCGAATCGAATGCAAATTTATCGTAGCGGGCACTTGCTTCCATGGTCAACAAACGGTTGGGTTTTCGCTTGCCAGGTACGACAGCTTGCGCGGCAGACGGCCGCCTTATTTTGAGAGTCACTCGCCTCGGAGCTATTAACGTTTGCAGAGTAGCGACTATCTGGCGTAGGTCGCTTCTGTGTTGAATGGGCTGATTAGGTTCTGGAATATTAGGCAAGTTGGGCAATCATGAAACAAAGGCATAGCAGGAAACTGATCAGCGGGACGACAGCCGGAACGGCGAAATGTCCCGTTGAGCGCGACGTTTCCCGTAATTTGATCAGACAAAGGCTCAGACTGACCAGGGTGAAAATGGTCAGGATGACGAAACTGGTCGCCTTGGCCAGTTCGGCGATCGGAAACCATAAGGCAATCGCCAATAAAATCATCGCAAAAAACAGCGTGGCGATAACCGGGGTACGAGTTGCTGAGTTGATCCTACCGAACAGACTCGGCGCAACGCCGTGTTCGGCCATGCCGAACAGTACCCTCGAACCCATGACGATTTGTACCAACGCACCGTTTAATATCGCGATAAGGCTGATAAAACTGATGATTTCGGGGGGCATGTCGCTGTTGGTCCGGATAAGTAGCGTGAACGGCGCCTGATGGCCGGACAGTTGCGCAATCGGCAAACTCAAGACGGCAGCTAGGGACACCAACACGTAAAAAAAAGTTGCGATCAACAAGGCTGCGGCGATGGCGGACGGCAAGGTTTTCACCGGTTCGATCACCTCCTCGGCGATATTGACCATATCTTCGAAGCCGATAAAGGCATAAAAGGCCAAAAATGCGCCAAAAACGATGCCCTGCCAAACCGGCCAAGATAACGGCGGCAACAGAGTCTGCCAGTGGTCGATCAACGAATACAAAGGATCGCGGCTGACGTATAGCACCAACACGATACCGCTGATTTCAATCACCGTTACCAGCGCCGCGACCGTGACCGATAACGAAATGCCGATTATCGCGATCGTGCTGATCGAAAGTACGAAGCCGGTGATGGCGATCTCGCCGGGGACTGCAAAAAATTGATTCAGATAACCGGAAAAGCCGTGGGCCATGACGCCCGAAGAGACGATGCCGGTAAAAACGATGCCCCAGCCGACCAGCGCCGTCAGCCAGCGCGACCGAAACGCCCGGCTGACGTAGAGGGCTTCCCCCGCGCTTTTCGGGTAGCGGCTGGATAATTCGGCATAAGTAAAGGCGACGAAGGCCGCGACGACGGCCGACATCAAAAACGAGAAGGGCGCGTATCGCCCGCTTAAGGCGGCAATTTCGCCGATTAAGGCGTAAATGCCGGCGCCCAATATCGTCCCCGTTCCGTAGAAGATAAGCAGCGGCAGAGTAACAGCCCTTTTTAACGTGGTTTTCTCGGCCATTGCCGGCGCGTGTTATTCCAACGCGATTTCGCCTTCGACGCAGTGCTTAAGGACCAGATCCGGCAACTCCAGGGTCATCTTGACCTCCAGTTTCTCGTTGCCCTGCAAGCGCCCGGTTTCTACAGCCTTGAGGATGGCGTGTTCGATTTCCCGTTGGGAAGATACTCCGACTTGTTTCAGAAACCGTCGGACCTGTATATTTAATTCATCTTCGTTCATGGCGAGCTCCAAGTTGATCGAGACAATTTAATCTCAATGATACGCCGAAATCGTGGCGAATGCCGTAACAAACCCTTTAACCGATCCATTTTTGCCATAACGAAACCGGAACTGCGAAAACGACCGCGGCCAACCAGTGGCCGGCGGCAGCGACATAGCTGCGGCGCATGCAGGCGATGCGGGCCCAGGCAAAATGAACGCGGGCGTGCGCGAACGGTTCACGTTGATAACGTCGATGCATTTGCCCGAGCAAGCGTTCGGCGGCATCGTGATCGCCGCCGACTATCAGTGTCTGCAAGGTAAGCAAGTCGTCGTCTATCATGTCACGGACCCTGGCTAGGCGTCGGGTTTACGCAGCATCTTGCGTACCTCGCCCAAATGCGTTTCCTCCAGCGCCAGCATGCGGCGGGCGTATTCTTCCAACATGACGTCGCGATTGCCGACCAGATCCAATAATTTTTTGTATTCCACCAGCGCCGACATCTCGTGTTCCA
>JBNLFT010000102.1:0-9118 GCA_050305675.1 Methylococcaceae bacterium | reverse complement strand
GCGAACTGCAATCGTTGGTTTTTGCAGATCAGCTCCAGCCTTAGGGTGTCGTACGCGCCGCGTCTGGGCAACGGCGACCTCGCCAGGCTGTAATCGACATTAGTCAATTTGTCCCATTCCCGATGATAGCTCCATGCCTCGAGATCTTCCCGGGTTTCTCCCGTCGCAAGGCCGGCGAAAGCCAGCAAAATAACTGCAACGGCCGTGCTCTTACCGCGCGGCATAAAAGAGTGCTTGTTAGGGGTTGAGTGTAGATACATTTCTAGTCCACCGGTCGGCGATCGAATCCGAATCTCGCTTCCGTATCATAACAGCTAACAACTCGATCCGTGTGTTCGATCGTCATCGGCTTTGCCGAAGGTAGGTGCTAACGATGCGGCACATCGTCCGGCGCCACCAACCGCTCTCCCTCCGCCAGACCGCTGATTACCCTAATCTGTCCGTCATCCTGTTGACCGAGGCGAACGAATCGTCTTTCCACGACGCCTTCACGCAGCACCCATACGACATCCAATTGCCCGACCTGTGCGACATAACGGATCGGTAGCAGAATTTTTCGTTGTTCGCCCAACGGAATGCGGATGCGGGCAAACATGCCGGGCAACAAGCGGGGGTCGTGCTCGATCCGTGCCTTGATTAAAAAACTGCGCGACCCGGGGTCGGCGGCCGGAACGATCTCCTCCACGACAACCGGCATTTGCCTCTGCAAGGCATCGATCCCGGCTTGCAACGCTTGCCCCGGTTGCAACTGCGAGGCCAGGGTTTCCCTGACATAGGCAGCGATCCGCAGTTGCTGCGGATCATACACCGACAATAACCGCATTCCGGGGGCAGCCATGTCGCCCGCCTCGACGAAATGGTCGATCACGGTGCCGGAAAAGGTCGCCCGAATTTCGCTGTAACCCAGCGCGTGCTCGGCCTCCGCCAGGCGTTCGCGGGCGGCGGAAAATTGGGAGCGGATGCTGTGGTACTCGGCCGTCGCCGCTTCCAAAGCGGCCTGCGTCGCGCTGTGTTTGGCATGCAACTCCCGAGTCCGCTGGTAATGCAATTTCGCTCGCCGCAGCTGAGCCTGCAACGCGTTAAGCTGGTCGCGGGCCTGAGCAACGCGCGCTTTCAAGTCTACGTTATCCAGCTCGATCAGGAGGTCGCCCTCGGCAACGCGATCGCCGGCATGGACATGGACCCGTATTATCCGCGCCATGATTTGCGAGGCCACCGAGGCCGATTGTTCGGACTGCAGCGTTCCGGCGACCTCCTCGTAAACCGGACACGGCTGCAGTCTGACTTCCCATGCATCGCCCCGGTATTCCGGCCCTGCAGCCAGCGTCCGCGGCACGATCTTGTCTTCGAAGGCGCCGGCCATCCAGAAGATCATCGCCAACAAAACAACCGTCGCCGCCAGGGCCATCCACAAGATTTTCGATTTGTTGTTCATATCAGTCCGCGTAGATCAGGTAATAGACGGTCGGCACCACCAACAACGTGAATAAGGTGGACGCCAGTATGCCGAAGATGATGGCGATCGCCAGCCCGCTGAACACCGGGTCCAAAACGATGACAATGTTGCCGAGCAAGGTTGTGCCGGCGGTCAGCAATACCGGCCGCATTCTGACCGCACCGGCTTGCAGCAGCGCTTCGTTCAGACCCATTCCCCGGTCTCTCGCCTGGGTAATGAACTCGACTAATATCAACGAGTTGCGCACGACGATGCCGGCCAACGCGATCATGCCGATCATCGCCGTCGCGGTAAACAACACCGGATCGGGACTGCCGTCGATAAAGCGCTCTCCGAATTGGTTGAGCAGCCAAAAACCGGGCATGATGCCGATGATCGTCAACGGAATCGACGACATGATAATCAGCGCCAGCGTGCTCGAAGCGGTCTGTATCCGCAACACGAAAAAAATGCCGACCAACGCGAAAGCGAACGCCAGCCCCATGTCCCGAAACACGCGCACGGTGATTTTCCATTCGCCCTCGCCGCTCCAAGACAAGCTCACGTCATCCGGTAAACGCCAGGGAATTCCGCCGCCCGAAGCCAGAAAGCTGCGCGCCTCCCAGGGCGGCGCATCGCCGACTTCCGCGGTCAAATCCGCATTGACGTCGGCGATCAATTCGGCTGGCGTGCGCCCTTCCAACTCGGCCGTGACGTAGACCACCGGCCTAAGGTCCTTATGAAAAATAGGCTGATCGGCCGCAATCTCGACGAATTGGCCCAATTCCGGCAATGGCACCCGGTTACCGCCCGCCCCCTTGACCGTCAACATCGACAAATCTTGGAGGCTGCTGCGATCCTGCTTGGGCAGTTGCAGCGTCAAGGCGACCGGTTGCACGTCCCGCGGCTGATTCAGATAGCCCGCTATTCTCCCCTGGTTGGCGATGCTCAATGTCTCCGCAATATCCTGGGTGGAGATCCCCGACAGCGCCGCCTTTTCCTTGTCGGTCCGGAAACGCCAGCGGCGTTGTTCGGCGGCGACGCTGGAGTCGATATCGACCACCAACGGTTCCTTTGCCAGGCGTTGCATGACGGCGCGCGCCGCTTCTTGCTGGCGCCGGTACGGAGTAAAAGTGGCGCCGTAAACTTCCGCCACCAGCGTACTCAGCACCGGCGGACCGGGCGGAACTTCCACCACCTTGACCGAAATGCCGTCCCGATTAAGCGGTTGTAACAATTCCCTCAGCCGCAGCGACACCGCATGAGATTGATGCTCGCGTTGCAGTTTAGGCGCCAGGGTGAGGCGAATGTCCGCCATATGAGGCGCGACCCGGTAATCGTATTGCCGCACCAAACCATTGAAATCGATCGGCGACGGTATGCCGACATAAGCCGCCTGGGCGTAAACCTCGGGCAAGCGGCTCGCCAGCGTCATCGCTTGCCGGGTAACCGCCGCGGTATATTCGAGATTGCTAGGCTCAGGCATATCGACCACGATCTGCATTTCGTCTTTGTTGTCGTACGGCAGCAGTTTCAACGGCACCATGCGCAAAGCCGGCATCAAGGCGGTCAACGCGAACAACAACAGCATGCACCCTACCAATAACCACGCCGAACGACGACTGGCGATGCAAGGTCCGATCAGGCGCGCATAAAAATCCCTCATCGCCGCCGAGGAGCCGCTGTCGGCAACCGGCTTCAACGCCTTGCCGGCCAGCCACGGGGTAACGATAAACGCCACCACGGTCGACAACGTCACCGCGACCGGCACGTTGAACGCCATCGGCGCCATGTACGGCCCCATCATGCCGGTAATGAACGCCAACGGAATAAAGGCGAGTATGATCGTGAGCGTGGACATCAACAGCGCCGGCCGGATTTCGGCCATCGCCGCGACGATGCGCTGAAACGGGTTTCCCTGCCCTTGCCGCATAAAGCGCTCGATGTTGTCGATGCCGGTGATCGGGTCGTCGACCAGCAGTCCGAGGGCCAGAATCAGCGCAAACAGGGTGACCCGGTTGATCGTATAACCGAAGGCCATGTCCAGCGCCAACGTTGCGCCGTAGCAGATCGGAATCGCCAACCCGACCACCAACGCCGGCCGCCAGCCAAGAAACACGCCGATAAAGATCACCACGGTGACGATGGCGAACGCCAGGCTACTGGTCAGATTGTTGACTTTGTCGTCGGCGGTTTTGCCGTAATCGCGCAAGACTTCCGCGTGCACTTCGCCCGGCAGTAGTACCTGCTGCAATTTTTCCAAACGGCGATGGATATCGCCGGCGACGGCGACCGCATTGGCACCGCGTTTTTTCGCCACGGCCAAAGTCAGCAACGGGTAGTCGTCCGGGTAATCCTCCGCCAACGGGTGATTGGCAGCAAAATGCAGCCAGCTGTAGCTGTCGACTTCGGCCGGGCCGTCTTCGATCTCGGCAACATCCTGTAAATACACCGGAATACCGTCGACCGTATTCACGACCAATTGCTCCAGCTGCCGGCGCGTGTAAACGAAATCTCCTACTTCCAGTTGGACGGATTGCCTGTCGAAAGCCACCGCCCCTGCCTGACGCAACTGATTGCCAGCCCGAATCGCGTGCAATACATCCAACGCCGAAGTGCGCCGCGCCGTGAGGCTTTGGGAATTCAACCGGATATTGATGCGCCGCGGCCGGCCGCCGCTAACGCTAATCTGATTGGTATCCTCTATTTGCTGCAGATCGGTGGATATTTCATCGGCCAAGCGGCGCAATTCGAAATCGCCATATAGTTCTGGATTGCTGCTCCACAAACCGATCACGACGATCGGCACGTCATCAACTTCGATCGGTTTAACGATCCAATCGGCCACTACGGCGGGCACCTTGTCCTGATTGGAATACAGCTTGTTGTAAACATTCAGCAGCGAATCTTCGCGGTCCTCGCCGACATAAAAACGCAACGTGACGATGGCCCTGCCGGTCGCCGACCGCGAGTAGACATGTTCTACGCCGGTAATTTGCGACAATAGTTTCTCCAGCGGGACGGTGACTTGTTTTTCGACTTGCTTGGCCGACAGCCCCGGGGCCGAAACCAATACATTGGCCATCGGCACGACGATCTGCGGCTCTTCCTCGCGCGGAGTCAGTACCAAAGCGATTGCACCGAACGCCAGCGAGGCAACGAAAACCGAAATCGGCAGGCCGCCGCGCAAGGCATACGCCACCAGGCGGTCGAGGAAACGATTATGAACGGGAGGGGAAGAGGTTTGCACCGGCATCCAGTATTAAATTATTCTAATATTAGATGCATGGTAATTTCACGGCGTCGGACTTGTCAATTTCCGACCGATCGAATGGCTGCCTTCCCTGGCGGATAGCATGCCGTTGCCAAAGGCACCGACATGCTAACGAGTTTATTTCAGTTGCGTGAACATCACCTTCGCGGCGCCGCAACCGGGGCATTCCCAGTCGTCCGGCAAATCCTCCCAGCGCGTGCCGGGAGCGATACCGTTGCGCGGATCGCCTTTTTCTTCGTCATAGATGTGTCCACAAGTCTTGCATTTATATTTTTTGAATTCGTCAGCCATTTCTTTATTCCTATATTTTCCCAATAACAACGCGGCGATTGTAACCAAACGGCTCGCCGAAAAAAACCATGAATTTTTTACCTAATCTGCCGGAAACCGAAAGACCGCTCTACACCGCCGGGGAAACTTTTCGTCCACCGGCAACACTAATGTATTAAATTGCTGACAAAGATCCGGCGATTAACGCCGGCTCCCGCTCGAAGATTGCCGCAAACGATGCTTTGCCGAGTTGGTGAAATCGCTGTTCCGGCCAAACGAGAACAATAAATTCGTTACACCGGTTTTTTTTCGACCGCATCTTTGGTTATAATCACCTGTAAGCAATTGCTTTCATTAACAA
Source organism: Methylococcaceae bacterium (assembly GCA_050305675.1). Taxonomy (GTDB): domain Bacteria; phylum Pseudomonadota; class Gammaproteobacteria; order Methylococcales; family Methylomonadaceae; genus Methylomarinum. The sequence goes on along the minus strand of JBNLFT010000102.1, from coordinate 3,778 downwards.
TCCTATAACGAAATCCTTTTCACCATGACTTCCGGCAACTCCAGACAGCGCTCCAGACGCCGACACGATCGGCGCCTCAAGGAACGACGTACGGTCGATTATGAATTCGGCAGTCCGGAATGGATCGCCTGGGTCCAGCAGGAAAACATGCTGTGGCCCAAACAGGACCGTCGGCGCAGCGACCGCCGCGTCGGCGACCGAAGGCAACGTCCGCGCCCGGAAGACGACACCGGCAGAATGCGCCATCGCCTCGGCGCCCGCAATTTGCTGAGCGACGAAGAAAAGCTTATGCTAGCCGAGCTGATGCGAAACAATCACCCGGATTAACGCCAGCATGACGGCTTGCCGAGCTGACCACGGGCCGGATTTCAGCGGCGATCGACCCGGAAAACCGTCGGCGATAGGCGCCGGCGTTTCCGCGGGCGTATAGAGCTCCCGACTCGGCAAACTCCCTCCTCGATCCGCTGCTGCCGTAGCCAACCGCATACGGCCGTCGCGCCGCGTCATCAACCCGTTACCGACGGCGGAGCAAAGACTCGGCCGATCACCCGACCCACGATAGGAAACACGATGCTCTGGTTAAAAGCGCTACATTTGATCTTTATGGTGACTTGGTTCGCCGGATTGTTCTATTTGCCCCGCCTGTTCGTCTACCATGCGCTGAGTGACGATCAGCTCGGCCGCGAACGCTTCAAGGTCATGGAACGCAAGCTGTATTACGGGATCATGACGCCCGGCATGCTCGTCACCTTTCTGTTCGGGCTATGGATGCTGTTCGATTACGCATGGGCCTTGTATGGGGCCAGCGGCTGGTTGCACGTCAAATTGACGCTGCTGCTGTTACTGGTGATTTACCACTTGATGTGCGGCAAATGGCTGAGCGACTTCAAGCACGATCGTAACCGCCATTCCCACGTCTATTTTCGCTGGGTCAACGAGATTCCGGTGCTGTTTTTGTTTGCCATCGTCATTCTGGCGACGGTAAAGCCCTTTTGATATGGGCGATTCGGCATTAATAAGTTGCGAAGAACTTCGGGATTCGTTATCCCGGAGCGACCGAATCGTCCTCGATGCCACCTTTTTTCTACCCAGACAGCAATGCAACGCGATCGCCGAATATCGCCGTTCCCATATCCCCGGCGCGTCGTTTTTCGACATCGACGACATCGCCGATCGCACCAGCCCACTGCCGCATACCGTGCCCACGGCGCACCGGTTTGCCGCCGCGGTGGGCAAACTAGGCGTCGCCGCGGACAGTTCGGTCGTCGTTTACGACGCCAATCATTTCTTTGCCGCGGCCCGCGCTTGGTGGATGTTCAGGCTGTTCGGTCACGACCGGGTTAAGGTGTTGGACGGCGGACTGATGCGCTGGCGGAGTTTAGGGTATCCCGAGGACTCGCTGCAGCCTTGCCCGACTGTCCGGACATTCGCCGCTCGCTATCGGCCGGAGTTGCTGGTCGACTTGGCGCAAATGCTACGCATACAACAAAGCGCTGTCCGGCAGATCTTGGATACCCGCTCGCCCGACAGCTTTCACGGACGGCGCCCGCCGACAGAACCCGGGCTACAAGCCGGCCACATCCCCGGCAGCATCAACATTCCCTACCCAACGCTGACCGACACCTCCCAGCACCGTTTGTTGCCGGTTTCGCAACTGAGCGCAATGTTTGCCGCGGCTCGAGTCGACCTGACGCAACCGCTAGTGGCCAGCTGCGGTTCCGGGGTCTCCGCCGCGGTGCTGGCGCTGGCGTTGTATCAGTTAGGCATCGCCGATGTCGCCGTCTACGACGGGTCTTGGGCGGAATGGGGCCGGCGGCCCGATACGCCGAAACAGATCGCTAGCCCGGGTAATTCATGAAGGGAAGGGAATTTCCGGGAAATCGGGCGAACACGATTGGACAAACATCACCAATGCCATCGCCAGCTCTGGCGTGAGTGATGTTGTTCAAGATTCGAAGTCCGATTGTTCAGAAAACCATTCAGGTACGAACTGTATCAGGTAAACATGACCCCTATTAACACCAATATCTTGGTTTTAAATACTTATTTCAAATACCAAGGCCGCCCTTGTGAAATATCCGGGCTAACTGAATGCGCACCGCCGGCTGGTTGGTCGTTTTCGTAGTCGGCGCCGCCGGGTGCGCCCCTACGCTGCCTCAGGGGGTTGGAAACAATCCCTTTATAACTCCCGGCGCCGCCATTGCCGATGGCCGGCCGGGCACTTTCGCGCAAAACGATAGCGGCGATTGTTTCTTTCTGGCCTCGCTACTGGCGCTGGGCCAGGATGAAGACGGCAAACGCTTGTTAAGTTCGGCCATACGCCCCGCACCCGACGGCAATGGCTGGCTGATCGGTTTTCCGAATCTGCCGGGACACGCCTTTTCGGTCAGCGTCGAGGAGAGTAACGGCTATCGCTTATTGGCCTCCGACGGGGCCGGTTTGTCACCTCCTGCATGGGGCGACCCCGATGTCGGCCTGCTTGAAATTGCCGCCGACAAATACTGGAAACGCTATGTCAAAGCGAAAGGACTGTGGGACGATGTTCCGATGAACGCGCTGTTTATGTTTTCCGGCGCCGAGCAGCGGCTACTGTGGAACCGCGCCCGCGCCACGAGAGAAACTGCGGCCGATATCGACAAATTCAAATATTTCGCCGGAAATACCGTGCGCGAACGTGCAATAACCGGCAACGAAGAAGCGGAAACGGCGTTGCGGCGCATCGTCGCCGAGGATAACGACGGCCTCACTCTGATTTTGCTCGATTACCGGAACTACCATGCCGCTGCGATCGTCGCGGTCGACTTCGACCGCCGCCGCTACCATACCCTGGAAACCTACCGCGACGGCCCGCGCGAGCATGCGTTGCAGGAGCTCTTGGACGGTTTGGCCGGCGGTTATTACGCGCTCGATTACCAGGAAACGGACTAGCCCGGATATTTCATGAAGGGAATGGAATTTCCGGAAAATCGGGCGAAGAAGGTTGGACACACATCACGAATGGCATAGCCAGCTCTGGCTTGAGTGATTTTGTTCAAGATTCGAAGTGCGATTGTTCAGAAAACCATTCAGGTACAAACTGTACCCAATAAACATGAGTCATATCAAACCTAATGCATTGGTTTTAAATGCTTATTTCAAATGGTAAGGCCGCCTTTGTGAAATATCCGGGCTAATTCAGCAAGGCCATGAAACGCTGCCAGTCGAATGCCGGACCGGGGTCTGTTTTTCGGCCGGGCGCGATATCGCTATGGGAGGCGATGCGCTGCTTGTTCAGTCTGGGATAGTGCGCCAGCAACAATCGGGTAACGGCGGCGAGCTGCCGGTATTGCCGATCGCTATAGGCCACCGTTTCGGTTCCTTCCAGCTCGATGCCTATCGAAAAATCGTTGCAGCGTTCGCGTCCTTCGAAGCAGGACGCTCCGGCGTGCCAAGCCCGTTGATCGAACGGAACGAATTGAATGATTTCGCCATCGCGCCGTATCAATAAATGGGCGGAGACCTTGAGCCGGTGAATTTCCTTGAAATAGGGATCGTCGTCAGGATTGAGGCAATTGCAGAACAGCTGTTCGATATAGTCGCCGCCGAATTGTTTCGGCGGCAGACTGATGCAATGGATCACCAACAACGAAATGTCGTCCGGATCCGGGCGGTGGTCGGCATTCGGCGATGTAACCAGTCGCGCCGAATCTATGCAATGATTTCGAATCTTCAAGTTCCAGAGCGGGCGGGTAGAAGTAGTTAGCTGGTTATTCGATAATAGCGAGCCGGCCCTAGCGGC
>JBNLFT010000101.1:0-9148 GCA_050305675.1 Methylococcaceae bacterium | reverse complement strand
CCGATATTGGTCAGCAATGCGACAAACTCCTCGCCGCCGAAACGAGCCAGCACGTCGTTACTCCTCAGCTGCTTTTTGATGGTTCCGGCGACTTCGGCAAGTACGTGGTCGCCAGCCTGGTGACCGTAACCATCGTTAATACTCTTGAAATGATCGATATCCAGAAAAAGGCAACTCAGCGGTTGCTCGTTCCGTTGGCTTCGATCCAACTCCTCGCCGATGCGCTGTTCCAAAAACAGTCGATTGTTGACGCCGGTCAAGGTATCGACCAGGCTGGTCCGGCGCATGGTCTCGAAGTTCAGATTGTTTTCCAAGCAGATGCTGACCACCGAAACCATGTGCTCCACAAAGTCGGTCGCCATATCGAAGATAAAGCGTTCGCTATGATAACTGCCCAAATTCAACGACCCCATGTACTGTCCGCGGCGGGTTAAGGGAATGATGGCTACCGACGACGGTTTTCGCTCGCCCGGAAAAAACTCGGCGCAGTCGTCCTGACTGAACCGCCCCAGGAAAGGCCTTCCCGAACTGCCCAGGACTTTTTTCAACTGCTCCTTGTTTTCCAACAGAATCAGGCCGTCGCTCCGCTCGTGATCGTAGCCGTCCTCCTCCAGGTAACGGGCAATATCGCCCTTTTCATCCAACAGACAAAAACTGATCAAATCCAAATCAAAAAATGTCTTGGCGTCCTGTAGAATGTGCTCGATCATTTCCGCCAGCGAATTGAGTTGCAACAACCCCATCTCGAACACCTGAAAGCGTTTGAGGGTCAAACTGTTTTGCTGAACCCTGTCGAGCATGCCGTCCAGGTGGCTTTGCAACACCAGTAAATCAGTCGTTAAATCTTCTTCCAACTTGGCAGTCTCTAAGAAAAAAACGTATTGTGAAAAGGTTAGCAGTTTCCCCGGAAATTACTAACCCGCCCTCGTCGCCGCGGCTCGCCGCCGTTGGGCAACTCGAAGCCGTGCAAAGTTCCTGTCATCCGGCATGATCCTATCCGTTGCCCGGTATATAATCGCCTTGCCATTTTCGTTAAACACAGCAGCCCATGTTGACACAGAACCAGAAAGAAATACTCGCCCGCAGCCATCTGACGTTGAGCGCACTGGACGATAAAGAACTGTTCCGGGTTGCCCGGAATCCCGAGCGTGCCGTACAACTGAGCGATGACGAGCTGGTCGAATTCCTGACCGTGGCCAATGCATTGTATCGTGGCGGCGAGGCCCTCGTCAGCGATGCCGATTACGATTTCGTGTTCCAGAACGAGCTCAAACGGCGGCACCCAGATCATCCGTTACTGCTTCAAGTGGAACCGGAAAGCGCCTTCACCGGGAAGACGGTCGAATTGCCGGTGCCTATGCTATCGACCGACAAGGCATACAGTTTTGACGAAATACAACGCTGGGCGGCACGGATCGAAAAAGCGGCGGAAGACCTCGGCAAGCCGTTTGCCGATCTCGAATTTCGCGTCACTCCGAAGTTGGACGGTTATGCCGCATACGACGACGGCTCGATGCTTTATACCCGGGGCGACGGCCGCAAGGGGACCGACATCAGCCGTGTCTTCGACCGCGGCTTGATTGTCGCAAACGGCGGCGAAAGGGGCATGGGTGCCGGTGAAATCGTCATCAGCAAGAGTTACTTCCAGCGGCATTTGGCCGGCCATTTCGATAATGCGCGCAATTTTCAGGCCAGCGTAATCAAAGAAAAGGAGCTGGAGGAACATGCCGAACAAGCGATTCGCGACCAGGCCGCCGTTTTCTATCCGTTCGCCCGGCTGCCCCATTGGACGGGAAGCTGGGAACAATTAAGCGCAAATTTCGAGGAGATCATCCAATCGGTCTGGCACCAGATCGATTACGACGTGGACGGCGTCATTCTGGAAATCGCCGACCCCGACCTCAAAGAATACATGGGAGCGACCCGCCATCATCACCGCTGGCAGATCGCATACAAGGAAAATGTCGAAACCGCCGAGGTCGAGGTGCTCAACGTTACCCCTCAGACCTCGCGTTCCGGTCGCATCACGCCGGTGGCGGAACTGGAACCGACCCGCCTGAGCGGCGCCCTGCTGTCGCGCGCCACCGCCCACCATTATAAAATGGTACAGGACAAGGGCATCGGTCCGGGCGCCGTGATCAAACTGGCCCGTTCCGGCGAAGTTATTCCTAAAATCGAGGAAGTTATTCTGGCGGTCGAGCCGCAGATTCCCGACCGCTGTCCAAGCTGCGGTACCGAATTGATTTGGGACAACGATTATTTGATCTGCACCAACAATCTCGAGTGCCCCGCGCAGATCACCAACAGCTTGGAGCATTTTTTTCGGGTCCTGAAAAACAACGACGGCTTCGGGCCGGCGACCATCAAGAAGCTCTACGAACACGACATCCGTACTGTCGACCAGATATACCGGCTGCACGCCGAGCAGTTCGAAGCCATGGGCTTCGGCCCCAAGCAATCGCAGAATCTTGTAGATCAATTGCAGCGCAGCCGAACCGAAGCGGTCGAGGATTGGCGCTTTCTGGCCGCTTTCGGCATATTCCGGATGGGCTTGGGCAATTGCGAAAAACTGCTGTCCCGCTATTCGCTGACCGACATTTTCCAACTTACCGAAGCGGATATCGTCGCCGTCGAGGGTTTCGCCGAAAAAACCGCCGGTGTCGTCATCAAGGGCCTCGGAAAAGTCAAGTCGCTTTTCGACACGCTATACAACCTTGGCTTTAATCTGGAAAGCAGCACGGCCGGGGATACCGCCGGACAAGCGCACGCGCTGGCCGGCAAACTGGTGGTCTTTACCGGCAGCATGCAACACGGATCGCGCGAGGATATGAAGAAGGAAGCCAAGGCAATGGGGGCCAAGGTCGGCAGCTCGGTCAGCGCTAAAACCGATTACCTGATCGTAGGCGAGAAAGTCGGTGAAACCAAGTTGAACGCAGCCCGGGACAAAGGCGTGACCATCCTCAGCGAACAGGAATACCTGGAGCTAATTAAAGATTGAGCCCCTTCCCGGGGCAAGGCGGGCAACCGCCTCGCCCGGCACGGGGTTTATTTTTCCAACTTGACCGCCAGAAACACCGGGCTGCCCCGGCGTTGGATCAGAACGGCGATCGACTTGTCGGCCGGCAACGCGGCGACGACCTGCTCGAAATCGGCAACGTCGCGGACCGTATGGTTACGGATACGCAAAATCACGTCGCCGCGCCGCACTCCGGCATCCAGCGCAGGACCGTTCTTGACGTCCTGAACCAAAACCCCGTTCTGCTCGACTTGCAACTGCTTGCGCTGTTCGGACGTCAGTTCGGACACGACGACTTCCATCCGGTTCACGGTTTTTTCCTGATTTTCGATCGCCGCCAGCTGTTCCTGGTCCGGCAGCAGGCCGATCTTGACGGTCAACGTTTTGCCGTCGCCTTCCCTGATAACCTTAACGCGCGCGTCTTCGCCCACCGGAGTCATACCGACAACCGGCGGCAATTCGCCGGAAGTCTCGATTTCATGACCGTTGAATTCAACCACGATATCGCCGATCTTGATGCCGGCTTTTTCCGCCGGACTGCCCTCGATGACTTTCGAGACCAACGCGCCGTAAGGCCTGTCCATACCGAAAGACTCGGCCAATTCGCGCGTCACGTCCTGGATCTGCACCCCGAGCCAGCCCCGGGAAACCTTGCCGTTGGTTTTGATTTGCTCGACCACGTTCATCGCCACATCCATCGGAATGGCGAAGGAAAGCCCCATATAACCGCCGGAGCGACTATAAATTTGCGAATTCATGCCGATCACCTGGCCCTGCATATTGAACAACGGGCCGCCGGAGTTTCCCGGATTGATCGCAACATCGGTCTGGATGAACGGAACGTAATTGCCTCCGGGCAAACTGCGCCCCTTGGCGCTGACAATACCGGCGGTGACCGATTGCTCGAAGCCGAACGGCGAACCGATCGCCAATACCCATTCGCCCACCTTGAGTTTCTTGGACGAGCCGATCGCGACCACTGGCAGATTCTTGGCATCCACCTTCAACAGCGCGACGTCGGTGCTTTCGTCGGAACCGATCAATTTGGCCTCCAATTCCCGTCGGTCGTTGAGTTTGACGACAATCTCGTCGGCATTCTTGACCACATGGTGGTTGGTCAACACGTAACCGTCCGCAGAGATGATAAAGCCGGACCCCAAGGATCTGGTCTCGCGCGGCACGAAACCGCGCCCCGGTCCCTGGAAGAAACGGCGGAAGAAATCCTCCAATTGCGGCGGAACGTCATCCGGAAGTTGCGGCAACTCGGCATTTTCGTCGCCGGCCCCGGGCATTTTCTGCGTCGTACTGATATTGACCACCGCCTTGCCGTTGTCCTCGACCATTTCGGTAAAATCCGGCAGTTGGGCGAACAACGGCTGGCTGAACAAGGCGAAACCGATCAAAAAAATAGTTCTGCTAAGCATACAAACTCCCATCATATGCAAGGTGAATAATTGGATTTGGCGTAGAGCAAGAGCGCTTCAGGCGATGCCTAATCGAGGATTTCAAGGGTTGGTGAAACGGACGCCGCGGGCAATCAATTCGACGGTCTTGGCCGGCACTTCCCCCATTACGGTCACCATCGCGTTGTCGATAGTGCGGGTGAACGAATTGACCGACCCGACCGTATGCAGGCCGCTTTCCATGTCCTCGTTCTTGTCGTCCAGATAAACGGAAATGGAAGAGAAACCGTCGCTCAACAGCAAATGATCGATGGGACGATCCGATTTGTGCATGGACATGCGGGTAAAAAAGACTTTGCGGAAGCCGGCGGGGACGAAATTCAAGGAGAAAGAGGCTTTTTCGAACGGTTCGGACTGTACCCGATGGATGTGCTGAATCTCCATCTCGCCGTCCTGCGTTTCGGCCCGGGCGAACGGGATCGGCTGCATCACACTGATGTCTGTGAATACCACCTGTTCCAAAACGACGCCGTTCAAATCATACACTTCGACCTTCAACGGCAGCGCCCGCTCTTGGTCGACCCAAATCTTACGACGATAACGGAACGCGTCGCGCGGCGCAATTTCGATGACGTGAGCCGGTCTCATGGCCACCGACGCCTCCCCGTCGATACCGATTTGATACAGTTGCGACAGAGCGCCAATATCGCTCGGCAAATCCAAAATAAAGGATTGACTGACCGGCCGATGGTTGACCACGCGCTTTTGCGTATCTTTGAACGTGCAACTAACCGTGCCGGAATCCCTGATCACTTCCCGCATCGGCGAATTCAGCGACAACAAACGTTCCTGTTCGACGCCGTCCTTGGCCGCATGGATGTACTTCATCGTATCGAGCTGGCCGTTCTTCATGAAGGCCACGGTACCCTGATAATTCAAATTTTTCATGGCGTGGCTCATTTTCTCCAGCCATTCCGTTCCCTCGGCACTCTCGGCCCGGACCAGGCCGGTACCGATGCAAAACAATAAAATCAATCGATGCAACACGTCTATCGTTCCTGATTGAACCCGGCTACTCGCGCATAGGGTTGATAATTGGACGCGCCGATAGTATAGATACTGTTGCTGTGCGCCTGCAGATAATCGTTAAAGCGTTGATTGGAGGAATAGGGCTGAACGCGCACCAGTTTGGGTTGATCGTCCTGCGTTTGTTCGGCTTTCGGTAATTGTGGGCGCTCGGCGACGACGAGCGTGGTACCGTATTCGGCGGGAGTTTGTCGATTGAACATCTTCGGCAGCAGCACGGCGGCAATCGCTATCGAGGCCGCCACCGCCAAAGAGGTTTTTTTCTTATCAATCCCCGATTTCTTGGCAGGGATGAAATAAACCGGCTCGTCCTTGATTTGCATAGAGATTCGCTCGGAAAAATCCTTGGTCAGCAGCACGGGCTGTTCGTCGGATTTCAAAACCTGGCTGATCGTCTGATAACGACTCAACTTGTTCTTCAACTCGGTATCGTCTTTAAACGCCTGCCTTAGCGACAAAGTCTGTTGCAGATCCAGCTCACCATCGACAAATTGGGAAATTTTATTGCTAATTTCGTCCTGCATCGAACACACCTTTAATCGAGCAATGGGGTTAATTTTTCATCAATCGCTTCACGCGCCCTAAAAATGCGTGAACGTACCGTTCCAACCGGACAATCCATGGCCTGAGCAATCTCCTCGTAACTCATTCCTTCGAATTCCCGCAACATGATCGCGGTACGCATTTCATCCGGTAATTTTTCAATCGCGGACTTGATCGCTTCGACAATCTGTTCGTTCATCAGGATACTGTCCGGCGTTTCCATCCCTTTCAGTTGCGGCGCATTTTCCACCTGTTCGGCATCCTGAACATCGACCTCGTAATCCGAATAACGCCGTGATCTGGACACCAGGTAATTCTTGGCGGTATTGATAGCAATCCGATACAACCAGGTGTAGAAAGCACTGTCTCCCCTGAAATTCCCTAACGCACGATATGCCTTTATGAACGCCTCCTGGGCGACGTCTTGAGCCTCGCTGGGGTCCTTGACATACCTATTCACCAATTGCACGATCTTATGCTGATACTTGATCACCAAGAGATCGTAGGCAGACTTATCCCCTTGCTGAACACGTTGCACCAGTTCTTGATCCAGCTCTGCGTTATTCCTTGATTCTTCGTTCACTGTTCCGCTTTCTTGGTTGAATGGACAGAATTAAACCTTATTAGTTCTGCGATTTCAAAAAAAATTGCCATGCCGATACGATTTTCATAAACTCGTCACAGTCCTGACATTTAACTACTTTTTAAGCACCATTGACTCTTCAAAACAGCAGTAAATACCCGCAGCAAAATTTCGACGTGCTCATCATCGGCAGTGGCGGAGCCGGACTCAGCCTGGCCCTGAAACTGGCCGACAAAGACCATATCCGGATCGGCGTGCTATCCAAATTCGCACTGACCGAGGGCAGCACGTTTTACGCCCAAGGCGGCATTTCGGCCGTTTTCGACGAGCAGGATTCGCTGCAATCGCATATCGAAGATACCTTGATTTCCGGAGCCGGCCTATGTGACCCCGACATCGTCAAGCTGACTGTTTCGAAAGGCCGGCAAAGCATCGAATGGCTGCGCGGGCAAGGGGTCAATTTCACCGAAGAGCGCGCGGAAGACGGCACCCCCCAACTACACTTGCACCGGGAGGGAGGACACTCTCACCGGCGCATTGTACATACTGCCGACGCGACCGGTAAAGCCGTTTCCTTATCGTTGATCGAACGGGCGCGGGAACATGCCAACATTCTTTTGCTCGAAAATCACAATGTCGTCGAACTGATTACCGCCAAGAAGCTGGGCGAGCCGCGGCAACAAATTCGCGGCGCCTATGTATTGGATGCAACAGCCGGAAAAATCAAGGCGATGGCGGCAAAAATCGTCGTTCTGGCCACCGGCGGAGCCAGTAAAGTTTACCTTTATTCCACCAATCCGCATATTTCCACCGGCGACGGCATCGCCTTGGCCTGGCGGGCGGGCTGCAGAGTCGGCAACATGGAATTCATGCAGTTCCACCCGACCTGCCTGTACCACCCCAGCGCGCGTTCCTTTCTGATCAGCGAAGCGGTGCGCGGCGAAGGCGGGCGCTTGGTGCTGCCCGACGGCTCCCAGTTCATGCAGCACTACGACGAGCGGCTGGAACTCGCTCCCCGCGACATCGTCGCCCGGGCCATCGATAGCGAGATCAAAAAACACGGGATCGATTGCGTGTATCTGGACATCAGCCACAAGTCCAAGGATTTCATTCAGGAGCACTTTCCGACGATCTACCAGCAATGTCTGTCGTACGACATCGATATCAGCAAGCAGCCGATTCCCGTCGTACCTGCGGCGCATTACACCTGCGGCGGCATCATGACCGACAGTTACGCCCGCACCGACATCCCGGGACTTTATGCCGTCGGCGAAGTCGCCTGCACCGGGCTGCACGGAGCCAACCGTATGGCCAGCAACTCTTTGTTGGAATGCCTGGTCTTCGCCGAACGCGCCAACGAAGACATCAGGCGCATTATCGATACGTTGCCCGAACCCATCGAATTGCCGGCCTGGGACGAATCCCAGGTCAGCGATTCCGACGAGGAAGTGGTCATCGCCCATAACTGGGACGAATTGCGTCGCTTCATGTGGGACTACGTCGGCATCGTTCGCACCAGTAAGCGCCTGAACCGGGCCATGCGCCGACTGGAACTACTGAAAGAGGAAATTGCCGAATACTACGGTAGTTTTCGCGTTACCAGCGATTTGTTGGAACTGCGCAACCTGGTGACCGTCGCCGAGCTGATCATTCGCTGCGCGCAACAACGCAAGGAAAGCCGGGGACTGCATTACACGCGCGACTACCCGGACGCGGACGACAGCACGCCGCCGCAAAACTCGGTTCTGACGCCGAACAATAATCTGCCGTAAACCCAACTAAACGCCTCAACATGCCTAAACCCGTTACACCGTTGCTGGCCGCCGACGCGCTGATCGAGTTGCCGGATCATCCAGACCGCCCTTTCGTGCTGATAGAACGAGCCAATCCGCCTTACGGCTGGGCGATACCCGGCGGCTTCGTCGACGTCGGCGAAACGATCGAACAGGCTGCCGTACGCGAGGCAAAAGAGGAAACCGGGCTCGACGTCGAGCTAACCGCATTGTTGGGTTTATATTCCAACCCGGCACGCGACCCGCGAGGACATACCGTTACCGCAGTCTATGTCGCCCAGGCCCACGGCATGCCGGTCGCAGCCGACGACGCCAAACATTGCGGCCTGTTCACCTTCGACACATTGCCCCAACAACTGGCCTTCGACCACGCCCAAGTCATCGCCGATTTCCGGCTGTTCCGAACAACGGGGCAAGTAGCGCCGCTACGCTAGTCGAGCGTTCTAATCGAGGGCCGATTTGCCGCCCTTCGCGCATTGCAAATGCTGTCAACGCTTGACATGGAAAGATTTGATACGGCCTCAGGAGCCACCGGCCTACTCGCACTATTACCGCCGTAGGACCGGTCGGTGATTCCTATATTTGGACTCCGATGACAGCGCCGACTGCGGCCCTCCGGAGCAAACCGCCGTCCGCCTAACCCGGATATTTCATGAAGGGAATGGAATTTCTGGAAAATCGGGCGAAGAAGGTTGAACAAACATCACGAATGCCATAGCCAGCT
>JBNLFT010000100.1:0-9214 GCA_050305675.1 Methylococcaceae bacterium | reverse complement strand
AGAAAAAGCGAGCGCAAGTTTTTTCCTGGTTATGTGCTGGTGCAGATGGAGTTGACCGACGAGACGTGGCACTTGGTGCGAAACGTAACTAGGGTGTTGGGTTTTATAGGAGGGACCTCCGATCGTCCGGCGCCTATTTCCGATAAAGAGGCAAATTCGATTCTGAATAGGGTCGAGGAAGGCGTTAATAAGCCTAGGCCGAAGGTTTTATTTGAAGTGGGCGAGGTTGTCAGAATCATTGATGGGCCGTTCAAGGACTTTAACGGAAACATCGAAGAAGTGAATTACGAGAAAAGCCGCTTGCGGGTTTCGGTTCTAATTTTTGGTCGGTCGACGCCGGTGGAATTGGAATTCAGTCAAGTAGAAAAGATCTGATGTTCGAAACGATTTAATCGAATCCCTGTCCTCTGCGAGGGACGGGGATTTTTGTATCTATGGGGAGCTGAAAAGCGTTCGTACCCGATTGGAGTAAAAAATGGCAAAAAAAATAGATGCGTATATCAAGCTGCAAGTGAAAGCAGGTGAGGCGAATCCGAGTCCGCCGGTCGGCCCAGCGTTGGGTCAACGCGGCGTGAATATCATGGAGTTCTGTAAGGCGTTTAACGCGAAGACCCAAGAGCTGGAAAAGGGGTTGCCGATTCCGGTCGTTATCACCGTTTATAGCGATAAAAGTTTTACTTTCGTCACTAAAACGCCTCCGGCATCTATTTTGTTGAAGAAGGCCGCAGGTATCAAGCAAGGCAGCAAAACGCCGAATACTGTCAAAGTGGGCAAGGTTACCCGGGCGCAGTTGGAAGAAATTGCAAATGCGAAAATGCCCGATTTGAATGCGGCAAATCTGGATGCGGCAGTCAGAATCATTGCCGGCAGTGCGCGCAGTATGGGCTTGACAGTGGAGGGCGAATAATGGCCAAGTTAAGTAAGAAAGCCAAACTTGTTAAGGCGAAAGTTGATAAAAGCAAGCAATACAGCGTTAGCGATGCCGTCGCGCTGTTGAAAGAGTTTGCCAACGGTAAATTCGACGAGTCGGTCGACGTTAGCGTGAACTTGGGTATCGATCCGAGAAAATCCGATCAAAACGTTCGCGGCGCGTCTGTCCTGCCTAATGGTACGGGTAAAACCGTTCGCGTGGCCGTCTTTACGCAAGGTCCAAATGCGGACGCGGCTAGAGAAGCGGGCGCCGATATCGTCGGCATGGACGATTTGGCCGAGCAGGTTAAAAAAGGCGAAATGAATTTCGATGTCGTGATCGCGTCGCCGGATGCGATGCGCGTGGTCGGTCAGTTGGGTCAGATTTTGGGGCCACGAGGATTGATGCCTAACCCTAAAGTAGGCACCGTAACTCCCGACGTGGCGACTGCCGTGAGCAATGCCAAGTCCGGGCAGGTGCGTTATCGTGCCGACAAAGGCGGCATCATTCATTGTTCGATCGGTAAGGTTTCGTTCGACCCGGCATCGATACAACAAAACTTGGAGCATTTGGTGGCCGATCTTAAAAAAGCCAAGCCGTCTGCCGCCAAAGGTATTTATTTCAAAAAAATTACGCTGTCGTCAACCATGGGCCCCGGCATGTGGATTGATCAAAGCAGCATTCAAATGTAATTGTTTCAAGAACTTTGGGTTGCCGGGTTGCTGGCAACCGTCAAAGACCGTAGGTGCTTACGCTTAATTTCCTACGCAGACGGGAGCTTTGACCGGTATTGCTGGTAAAAGGGACCGTAAAAGGGGTATCCATCGGATACATTTTGTTCATTCCGGAACATTTCCGGAACCATGCTCGGAGGTAAACTGTGGCATTGAGATTAGATGACAAGAAAAACGTCGTCGAAGAAGTTGCTGCAATCGCCGCTCAGGCTCATTCCGCTGTTGCAGCGGAATATCGTGGCTTGACTGTAACCGAATTGACGGAGTTACGTAAAACCGCGAGAGAGACCGGCGTTTATCTGCGTGTGGTGAAAAATACACTGGCTAGAAAAGCTGTCGAGGGAACTCAATTCGAATGCATGAAAGAAGGCCTGGTAGGTCCTCTGATCCTGGCATTCTCGATGGAGGATCCCGGGTGCGCGGCTCGTTTAGTTAGTAATTTTTCCAAAGACCATGACAAATTAGTCACAAAAGTCGTTTCCATCGGCGGTCAACTGTATGACGCCTCCGAATTGAAACGGTTGGCGGATCTGCCGACTTACGATCAGGCGGTTGCAATGCTGATGTCTGTGATGAAGGCTCCGGTCGAGAAATTTGTTCGTACTTTGGCTGAACCCCACGCGAAACTGGTCCGCACAATTGCTGCGATTAAAGACCAGAAAGAAGCGGCATAAGCTAACTTTTACACCAGTTTTAAACCTAATAATTTAGAGGAAATCAATAATGGCAATTTCACAAGAAGAAATCTTGGATGCTATCTCGAACATGAGCGTTATGGAGGTCGTTGAATTGATCTCTGCTATGGAAGAGAAATTCGGCGTATCTGCGGCGGCGGCTGTTGCCGTGGCTGCTCCTGCAGCGGGCGGCGCGGCCGCAGCGGCGGAAGAGCAAACCGAATTCGACGTCGTCATGACTTCGTTCGGTGCCAATAAAGTGGCTGTGATTAAAGCCGTACGCGGCCTCACCGGTCTGGGTCTGAAAGAAGCGAAGGACGCTGTTGAAGGCGTTCCTACTACCTTGAAAGAAGGTGTAAGTAAAGGTGATGCCGAAGCGGCCAAAAAAGAGCTGGAAGAAGCAGGCGCCACAGTTGAAATCAAATAAGTATTTTAACTGACCAATTCAGGCTGCAAAGCCTATTCAAGCGGGGCTGGTGGCACTTCTGTCGCCGGCCTTTTGCTGTTTGCAATAAGCATTCAGTAGTACATAATCTTTGACGAAAAGGTATGGAACCAATATGGCCTATTCTTTTACCGAAAAAAAGCGTATCCGTAACAACTTTGGCAAAGGTACGGAAGTACTTGATGTCCCCTACTTGCTGGCAACTCAAATCGATTCCTATGCCAATTTTCTGCAAGCCGGCCTGGCGCCCGAGAAGAGGGAAGACCTCGGGTTGCATGCCGCATTCCTGAGCGTATTTCCTATTGTAAGTCATTCCGGTTACGCGGTTCTGGAATACGTTAACTACCGCCTGGGAGAGCCGACTTTCGACGTAAGAGAATGCCAGCAACGCGGTGCGACTTATGCTGCGCCGCTGCGGGTACTGGTGCGCCTGGTCATTTACGACAAGGATGCGCCGGCCAATGCAAAAGTCGTCAAAGATATCAGAGAACAAGAAGTCTATATGGGTGAACTGCCCTTAATGACGGATAACGGAACGTTTGTCATTAACGGTACTGAACGAGTCATCGTCTCTCAGTTGCATCGTTCGCCGGGTGTGTTTTTCGACCACGACAAGGGAAAAACGCACTCCTCCGGTAAATTGTTGTTCAACGCCCGGGTGATTCCGTATCGCGGTTCCTGGCTCGATTTCGAATTCGATCATAAAGACGCGCTTTATGTGCGGATCGACAGACGCCGAAAAATTCCGGCGACCATTTTGCTGCGCGCATTAGGTTACGAAAACGAAGAAATGATCAAGATTTTCTTCGAGACCAATAAGTTTACGCTGAGCCCGGAAAAATTCCTTTACCATATTATTCCTGAGCGGTTGCGCGGTGAAATGGCCCAGTTCGACATCAAACACGACGGCACCGTCTATGTCGAAGAGGGTCGGCGGATCACGGCCAAGCACATCAGGCAATTAGATAAAGCCAATGTTGACGTGATCGAAGTGCCGAGAGATTATCTTTACGGCAAGATCCTGGGGCACAATGTCGTCGACGAAGCGACCGGAGAGCTGATTGCCAACGTTAACGATGAAATCACCGATGAAATACTAAAAACGCTGATCGATGCCGGCATTACGGAAATCAACACGCTGTTTGTCAACGATCTGGATCGGGGTCCCTACATTTCAAATGCGATGGCGCTGGATACCACGACTAACCGTCTGGAGGCCTTGGTCGAGATCTACCGGATGATGCGTCCTGGCGAGCCGCCAACCAAAGAATCGGCCGAGAACTTGTTCGAGAATCTGTTTTTTACCGAAGAACGGTACGATTTGTCTGCAGTCGGGCGGATGAAGTTTAATCGCCGCTTGGGTCGCGTGGAAATAATAGGCCCTGGAACGCTGAGCAAAGAAGACATCATCGATGTCATGAAGGAGCTGATCAACATCCGCAACGGCAACGGTAACGTCGATGACATCGACCACCTGGGTAATCGCCGCGTGCGTTCGGTCGGCGAAATGGTCGAAAACCAGTTCCGCGTGGGTTTGGTCAGGGTCGAGCGTGCGGTAAGGGAGCGCCTGACGTTGGCCGATTCCGAAGGTTATATGCCGCAGGAAATCATTAACGCCAAACCGGTTTCGGCATCGGTTAAGGAATTTTTCGGCTCGAGCCAGTTGTCGCAATTCATGGATCAGAACAATCCGTTGTCTCAGGTTACCCACAAGCGTCGGGTGTCGGCGTTGGGGCCAGGCGGATTGGCGCGCGAACGCGCAGGCTTCGAGGTGCGCGACGTACACACCACGCACTACGGACGGGTTTGTCCGATCGAAACCCCGGAGGGGCCTAATATCGGTTTGATTAACTCGCTGGCTGTCTATGCGCGAACGAATTCGTACGGCTTTTTGGAAACGCCTTATCGAAAAGTTATCGATGGTAAGGTAACCGATCAGGTCGATTATTTGTCGGCGATCGAGGAAGGCGAGTACGTGATCGCCCAGGCCAGTGTGGCGGTGGACGAAAACGGCAAGTTGGTGGAAGGACTGGTGTCGTGCCGTTACAAAGACGAATTTACCCTGGCCTCGTCCGATACCGTGCAATACATGGACGTGTCGTCGAAACAAATCGTCTCGGTCGCCGCATCGATTATCCCGTTCCTGGAGCACGACGATGCCAACCGGGCTCTGATGGGATCGAACATGCAGCGCCAAGCGGTGCCGACCCTGCGCGCGGAAAAACCGTTGGTTGGTACCGGTATGGAACGCGTTGTTGCAAAAGACTCCGGTGTTGCGGTCGTTGCCACTCGTGGTGGCAGCATCGAGGCGGTCGATGCCGCTCGCGTCGTGGTGCGCGTCAACGACGAAGAGACCGTACCGGGAGTGCCGGGGGTCGATATTTACAATCTGACCAAATATACCCGCTCCAACCAAAATACCTGTATCAATCAAAAACCGTTGGTCAAGCCGGGCGACATCGTCAGGGCCGGCGATATTTTGGCGGACGGACCGTCCACCGATCTCGGCGAATTGGCATTGGGACAGAACATGCTGATCGCATTCATGCCGTGGAACGGATATAACTTCGAGGATTCCATTCTGGTGTCTGAGCGGGTCGTCAAAGAAGACCGTTTTACGACGATCCATATCGAAGAGAAAACCTGTGTTGCCCGCGAAACCAAACACAGTCCGGAAGAAATTACCGCCGACATTCCTAACGTCAGCGAGGAAGCTTTGTCGAAATTGGACGAGTCGGGCATCGTCTATGTCGGTGCCGAAGTCAAGGGCGGCGATATCTTGGTCGGTAAGGTCACGCCGAAGGGCGAAACCCAACTGACACCGGAAGAGAAGCTGTTGCGCGCGATTTTCGGTGAAAAGGCCGCCGACGTAAAAGATACCTCGTTGCGCGTACCGGGCAATATCCGCGGTACCGTGATCGATGTACAGGTGTTCACGCGCGACGGCGTGAAAAAAGATAAGCGGGCGCTGGAAATCGAGGAAGCGGAAATTAAACGCTATCGCAAGGATCTCGACGACCAGTTAAAAATTCTGGAGAAGGACATTTTCAGCCGTGTCGCCAACATGTTGGCCGGGAAAATCGCCGAAAAAGGTCCTGCCGGATTGAAGAAGGGAACCCAAATTAGCCGGGAGTATCTCGACGAGCTGAAACATTCGGATTGGTTGAAGATTCGTACCCAGGACGAAGACGTCAACCTCCAACTGGAAAAAGTGGCCGATCAAATAGAGCAGCAACGCAAGGATTTCGATACCCGTTTCGAGCAAAAACGCAAGAAAATCACGATGGGTGACGATCTGGCTCCGGGTGTGCTGAAGATGGTCAAAGTGTACCTGGCCGTTAAGAAATGCATTCAGCCCGGCGATAAAATGGCGGGACGCCATGGCAACAAAGGGGTTATCTCGCAAATCGTACCGATCGAAGACATGCCGTACATGGCCGACGGGACGCCGGTAGATATATTGTTAAACCCGCTCGGCGTGCCGTCGCGGATGAATGTGGGACAGGTCCTGGAGACGCATTTGGGATGGGCGGCGAAGGGCTTGGGCATTAAAATCGGAAAAATGCTGGAAGCACAGGCAAAGGCCGCAGAAATCCGGGGCTTCCTCGACAAGATCTACAACAGTAGCGGCAGGAAGGAAAGCCTGGACAATTTTTCCGACCAGGAGATTTTGGAAATGGCGGTCAATCTTGTCGGCGGGGTGCCAATGGCGACTCCGGTCTTCGACGGGGCGACCGAAGAGGAAATTAAGGCCATGCTGAAATTGGCTGATTTGCCCGAGCACGGTCAAACCGTCCTGTACGACGGCTTGACCGGCGAACCGTTCGAGCGTGAAGTTACCGTGGGCTATATGTATATGTTGAAACTGAATCATCTGGTCGACGACAAAATGCATGCCCGCTCCACCGGACCGTATAGTCTGGTTACTCAACAACCTCTGGGGGGTAAGGCACAGTTCGGCGGTCAACGTTTCGGAGAAATGGAAGTCTGGGCACTGGAAGCCTATGGCGCGGCGTATACGTTACAGGAAATGCTTACGGTTAAGTCGGACGATGTCACCGGCCGTACTCGCATGTATAAAAACATCGTCGACGGCAACCATACGATGGAAGCAGGAATGCCGGAATCGTTCAATGTACTGATCAAAGAAATACGGTCGTTGGGCGTGAACATCGAGCTGGAGCAGGACTAACGTCCCTTCCTACGAATTCCGGTAACAATCAGGTAGTAATAGAGAGGATAAGCTCTTGAAAGATTTAATGAATTTTCTGAAGCGTCAAAATCGTACCGATGATTTTGACTCGATTCGCATTGGTTTGGCGTCGCCGGATATGATTCGTTCGTGGTCGTATGGCGAAGTAAAGAAACCCGAGACCATCAACTATCGTACCTTTAAACCCGAACGCGACGGTCTGTTTTGCGCCAAGATTTTCGGACCGGTTAGCGATTACGAATGCTTGTGCGGCAAATACAAGCGCCTGAAGCACCGCGGTGTGATCTGCGAAAAATGCGGCGTGGAAGTGACGTTGTCCAAAGTCCGTCGGGAGCGCATGGGGCACATCGACCTGGCTAGCCCGGTGGCCCATATCTGGTTCCTAAAATCGCTGCCGTCAAGAATCGCGTTGTTGCTCGACATGACGTTACGCGGCATCGAGAGAGTGCTGTATTTCGAATGTTACGTCGTTTTGGATCCCGGCATGACGCCGCTGGAAAAGGGACAATTGCTGACCGATGACGAGTACCTGGATGCGGTGGAAGAATACGGCGACGATTTCGAAGCCAAGATGGGCGCCGAGGCTATTTACGATTTGTTGAAATCGATCGATTTGCAGGACGAGGTTAAAACGCTGCGGGAAGAGATCAATTCCACCAATTCGGAAACCAAGATCAAGAAGTTCTCGAAACGTCTGAAAGTGATCGAGTCGTTGCTGGCTTCGAATAACCGTCCGGAATGGATGATCATGACCGTCCTGCCGGTGTTGCCGCCGGAGTTGCGGCCATTGGTTCCGCTCGACGGAGGCCGATTTGCGACGTCCGATTTGAATGATCTGTATCGGCGGGTGATCAACCGCAACAATCGCTTGAATCGTCTGTTGGATCTGAACGCGCCGGACATTATCGTACGCAACGAAAAACGCATGCTGCAGGAGTCTGTCGATGCGTTGTTGGACAACGGGCGCCGTGGTCGAGCCATTACCGGCACCAACCGGAGACCGTTAAAATCGCTGGCCGACATGATCAAGGGAAAGCAGGGGCGGTTCAGACAAAACTTGCTGGGTAAACGGGTCGATTATTCAGGCCGTTCGGTGATCGTGGTTGGTCCGACCCTTCGATTGCACCAATGCGGGTTACCGAAAAAAATGGCTCTTGAGCTTTTTAAACCTTTTATTTTCAGTAAGTTACAGTTGCGCGGATTGGCAACAACGATCAAAGCCGCGAAAAAACTGGTGGAACGGGAAGGTGCCGAGGTTTGGGATATCCTGGAGGAAGTGATCAGGGAACATCCGGTTCTGTTGAACCGGGCGCCGACGCTGCATCGGCTGGGGATTCAGGCATTCGAACCGACCCTGATCGAAGGCAAGGCAATTCAGCTGCACCCGCTGGTTTGTAGTGCCTTTAACGCCGACTTCGACGGCGACCAGATGGCGGTGCATATTCCGCTGTCGGTGGAAGCCCAATTGGAAGCCCGCACTTTGATGATGGCGACCAATAATATTTTGTCTCCCGCCAACGGCGAGCCTGTCATTAATCCATCGCAGGACGTGGTTCTTGGCTTGTATTTCATTAGTCGGGAAAAAATCAATGCACGCGGTGAAGGCAGTATATATTCCGATGTCGCCGAGATGATTAAGGCGTTGGATACTAAAGCGGTCGAATTGCAAGCGAAGATCCAGGTCAGAGTGACCGAGAAGGTGCTTTTGCCAAACGGCGAATTGGAAGAAAGAGTCGCCCGCAAAGAGACGACCGTTGGACGCGCGTTGATCTGGGACACCGTTCCGGACGGTATGCCGTTCGACTTGGTCAACGTCGACATGACCAAAAAGAACATTTCCCGCTTGATCAATTACTGCTACCGTTATCTGGGCATCAAGGATACCGTGGTTTTGGCCGACAAATTGATGTATCTGGGCTTTAAATATGCGACCCGTTCCGGGGTGTCGTTCGGCATCGAAGACATGGAAATTCCGGCCAAGAAAGCGGATATCATCCACGCGGCCGAACAAGAAGTGAACGAGATTCAAAGTCAATACGCCTCGGGCTTGGTAACCGACGGCGAGCGCTACAACAAAGTCGTCGATATTTGGTCGCACGCCAACGACCAAGTCGCTAAAGTGATGATGGAAGGGTTGGGCGAAGACGATGTTGTCAACGCCGAAGGCCAAACGGTCAAGCAAAAATCGTTCAATTCGATTTTCATGATGGCGGAATCCGGTGCGCGGGGCTCCGCGGC
>JBNLFT010000099.1:0-9278 GCA_050305675.1 Methylococcaceae bacterium | reverse complement strand
AGGCAACCTGATCGATTTGGGGGTGTTCAAACTCGAAGTCATCGAGGCCTGCAGCGGCTTGACCTATCTTTATCCGTTGCTCGGCTTCAGCGCGATATGTGCGTACCTTTACCGCGCCGATGCCTGGAAGCGCGTCATGCTGATTGTCTCGACCGTTCCGATCGCCATCTTGCTCAACAGTTTCCGCATCGGCATGATCGGCTTGCTGGTGAAGAATTTCGGTAACGAACAGGCGCAAGGTTTTTTGCACGACTTCGAAGGTTTTGCGGTGTTTATGGTTTGCGTCGGCATCCTGTTCGGGGAAATGTGGGTCATGACCTGTGTCGGTCGAAACCGGGAGCCTTTTCACCGCGTTTTCGGGTTGACTTTCGAAGCGCTTGCCGCCGTCGATAAACGGCAATTCCAGCCGCGTCCGTTGTCCAAACCGTTGCTGGCAACGCTGGCTATGATCGCGGCGGCCGCGATGGTCGTTGCTTCGCTGCAAACCCGCGCCGAAATAAAGCCGCCACGGGAGTTTTTCTCCGTCTTCCCGCGCACCCTCGGACCCTGGCATGGCACGCCGAATACGCTGGAACCGGAGGTATTGAAGACCCTGGATCTTACCGATTATCTGTTGGCCGATTACGTGAGCGGGCAAGGCGCTCCGGTTAACTTTTATGTCGCTTACTACGAATCCCAGCGCAAAGGCTCTTCCCCTCATTCGCCGACCGTCTGCTTGCCCGGCGGCGGCTGGCAGATCGTAAGTATGAGCAGGCAGATCTACCAGGGTAACGGAGCGTCCGAGCCGTTCGAGTTCAATCGCGTCGTCATCCGCAAAGGCAAGCTCAGACAATTGGTGTACTACTGGTTCGACGAGCGCGGAAGGGTCATGGCGGACGAGTATCGGGTCAAGTGGTATTTGTTTCGCGATGCGCTGCTGAACAATCGAAGCGACGGCGCGTTGGTGCGCGTCATTACGGGTCTGCGCGAAGGCGAAGCGGCGGCGGATGCCGACCGGCGCATCAACGATTTTCTGGCCGGAGCGCTACCATTGCTGCCGGCATACGTACCGCGATAAGCGTCGTCCCGCCGGTGGCGGATATTTTTTCTTTTTTATCAGGAACAATGTTGTGAATGACAGTTTACGGTTTTCCAAACACAGTCGAAGATTGAGAATTTTTGTGCTAGCCGCGTCCTTGGTGTTGACGGCATGTACCGCGGAAGACCCGCAGCGTTTCGTCGAAGAGGGCAGGGCGTTGTACGAAAACAAGGACTATAGCGGCGCCAGGGTGCAATACAAAAACGCATTGCAGCTCAACCCCCGGTTGGCCGAGGCGTATTACGGTTTGGCATTGCTGGACGAGAAGTCCAAGGATTGGCCGGCGATGCGGCAGAATTTGCTGGAAACAGTCACGCTGGACCCGAGTCACCTGGCGGCGCGCGTAAAACTTGGATTTTTGCTCGCCGATCAACTCGACAAGGCGAAAGAGCAATTGGCCGTCGCGTACAAACTCGATCCGAACGATGTCGACGCGATGCTGCTCGACGCGACCCTCAAATACCGTGAGGGAGACAAATCCGGTGCTCGGCAGACGCTGGAACGCGTGCTTGCCGAAGACGACCTCCACAGCGGCGCCATCCGCTTGGAGGTTACCCTGTTGACGGACGAGCAACGCGACGACGAGGCATTGAAGGTCTTGGCTCGCGGCATACAAGGCCATCCCGACGACTTGGATTTGCATTTGTTGAAAATCAATAAACTCATCGACCTGAAAAGAAACGACGAGGTGATTGGCGAGTTTGCGGATCTGGTGGCCAAATTTCCCGACGACACGGCGCTAAGGCGAACCCAGATTGCCACGTTGATGCGGATCGGTAACGGCGGGCAGTTGGAGAGCGCATTGCGCGATGCGATATCCGACCATCCCGACGAGACCTCGTTCAAACTGGCGTTGGCCGGTTACGTCGGGCGGACCAATTACCAACAGCTGGAGCAGTTGTTGCAGGAATTCGTCAAACAGGATCCGCATGAAGCGCGTTTCAAATTCAGGCTTGCCGGCTATTATTTGCGGGACGGGCGCATCGAGGAGGCGGAACGGTTGTTCAACGACATTATGCTTGCCGACCCGAGCAGAAGGGACGGCTTGGTGGCGAAGGTGCGACTCGCCGAAATCGCTCTGGAACGGAAACAAGACGCGTTAACGGCCGACCGGTTGCTTGCCGAGGTACTGGCTACCGATACCGCCAATAGCGAGGCATTGCTGCTGCGCGCCGCGATAAGGCTCGATCGGCAGCAAGCGGACGAAGCGATCTCGGATCTTCGTATCGTGCTGCGCGACCGGCCCAATTCGGATCAGGCGCTGGCATTGCTGGCGCGAGGCAGCGTCGCGAAAGGTGAACCGGAAGTCGCCGAGAGCTACTGGAAACGCGCCATTGAAATCAATCCGGGCAATCTGACCGCGATCGTTCCCTTAACCTCGCTGTTGCTGCAACGGGGGGAGACGGAACGCGCCGAACGATTGCTCGCCGAGTCGATCGAGAACAACCCCGGAAACTCGGCGTTGGTGGAGGTGTTGGCGAAGCTTCGGGCGGATAGGCAGGATTGGGTAGGTGCGGAGTCGGCGGTGAACGCGTTGAAAACGACGCCCGAAGGCGAACTTTCCGCCCGGATGTTGACCGGCATGCTAGCCGAAAAGCGGGAACAACCGCTCGAAGCCATTCGAATCTACAAGGACGTGTTGAGTATTAGGCCGGACGCCAACGGCGCGTTGAGCGCGATCGCCCGCCTTTACGGGCGACTGGGGAAAAAAGGTGAACTGATCGATTACCTGCAAGGCGTGCTCGAAGAAAGGCCGGGCAATGCGTTTGCCAGCAACCTGTTGGCTCGGGCCTACGCATCGGATAAGAGATGGGATGATGCCGGCAAGGTGTTGCGGGATTCCTTGCGCATCGAGCCGACCGACCCGACCTCGTACGTTCTGTTGGCGGCCGTCCTGACCCGGCAGGGAAAAACCGAAAGTGTCCCGAAGTTGTTGGGTGACGGTTTGGCGGCGATCCCGTATAACGCGCAGTTGATGTTGGAACTCGCCGCCCACCATGAGCGCAGCGGGCAGTTTGCCGAAGCGCGGGAGGTCTACCAAAAAACGCTGGACAAACATCCGGGCAACGAAGCCGCGGCCAACAATCTGGCCTTTTTGCTGCTTGCTTCCTCCGACCCGAACCGCATCGACAAAGCGAGAACCTTGGTCGAACGTTTTAAAGAGTCAGCCAATCCGTTTTATCTGGATACTTACGGTTGGGTGCTGTTCAAGTCGGGTAATCCGGAGCAGGCGGTTGCGGCGCTGAAAAAGGCGGTTGCCGTCGTTCCCGATAACCCCGCCTTTCGCTATCACCTGGGCGAGACTTATCTGGCACTCGGCGATAATGGCGCGGGTAAGGAGCAATTGGAGAAGTCGATCGCCTTGGCGAAACAGCGTACTGCGTTCGACGGTATGGAGCGCGCCGAACAATTGTTGGCGCAAATGAACGTCGCTCGCCGCGGCGAAAACAAAATCTGATTCCCCCTGACCTGCAACGGACGGCATGATGCAGGTCCGTTGCAATGTCCCGCTCCCGAGTTCGTCAGCCACGGGAGGCAGTGACTTTGCACACTACGTTGTTCGGAGCTGAGGCGGGTTCTGCCGGCACGGCCTGTGGCCCGGCGTCGGACACAGCCGGTATAGGGTTGCTGCGCGGAACCGGTGTTTCGGGCAGGCAACCCGCCGAGATAATCATCTGACTATCGTCTACGTTCTATGAATCATGCGCATCGGTGGGGCATTTCGCCGATTATGTGTCAAATCCCTTACTTTTCGAAAGTATATTCTGGTAGCTAGCCCGATTACTTTGTATATCAATCTGTTTTTATTAAGAAAAACAGTTATTGGCCTTACTTGTGCAATGAGTCTTGCCGAGTAACGGACAAATCGCCGGGAAGGAGTAAGGATTGTTTCCAGGGGGCTAAGGTCCTGCCTCAATTCGTTATTAGCCACAGCCGCCGCGAGGCGGGGTCGGAAAGTCACGGGTCTGATGCAGTACGTCAGACGGCCGGTCTGCCTCCGTGGGTGACGGAGAATCATTGGCATGATTAAGCGATGGTTATATCACCGTAACAACAATCTTAATCTTTAGTAAGGAGTTACTATGACGATAAAAACGCGATTGGCTGCTGCTGCATTATTGGTAGGCAGCGTATCCGTGGCTCAGGCTACCACCTATAACGTTTCCGCTTCGTTCTCCGACGGCGGCATGCAAGGCGAAACCCTCTTCAACGGATCTTTCGATTGGGACGGAGCATCGGTAACCAATTTTTCCGGTCTGTTGTCTGAAGCCATGTGGGGCTGGAATTCCGCCGACAGCAAATTCCATGTCAACGGTACGGCTGGAGGAATGGACGACATGGGCATGACCGGCGACGTTTACGCCAAAGCGGGCGGCTATGCGGACAATGAAGCCCCGCTGTTGAATCTGACTCATCAACTGGCGAGCTCGACTTCCGGCACGATGGTGACCACCAGCGTTTTTCTGAAAGACGACGGTGCAGGCAATCCGGATACCAATGTTTTTAACGGAGGAGGATACGCTACCGGCGGTGCCATGAAATACGGCGCATTCGACGGCAATACCTGGAATTCGAACGCTTATTTTACCCTGGTGTTCGATGCGGCGGATCCGTTAAACATCGTCGGCGCCACCAGTCAAATGGTTTACGGCGCCTGTACCGCGCTGGATTTGATGGGCCCGATGCTGACCGGTCCGATGTGTATGACCGGCCATAGCGCGGGCGGCACGATGGGCGCCCTGCCGGTGTCGTTGTCGTTGAGCGTCAGCCAAGTGCCGATTCCGGCGGCGGCGTGGTTGTTCGGCGGTGCGCTGATGAGTCTGATCGGAGCAAATCGTCGTAAGCGGGTCTTGCCGGCCTAGATCGGCTCCTGAACCGCAAAGCCGGGGTCGGCAAGGAGCGCCGTTGTTGCCTTCGCATTCGATCAGGGATCGATGCCGCCGGCTTTCCCTATGGAAGCGCCGAAAATGTGTCCCCGATTTTTCGGTGCCAGACCCGGGAAAATTCCTTTTTTCCCGGGGATCTCCCCAGCGATCGGGTGCTGCGATTAAACGATCGCGCATTCGTGTACTTCGGGAAATGTCGGTTCGATTGGAACCGGCGTTTCCTTTTGCACGGGAAGTTCTTGGAAAATTATGGATCGGCAAACGGGACTTAACGTTGCTATGAATATTCCGGCGCTGGGGACGGGCGTTGACTCCCGGATCCGCCGGTTGGACGTGCGCCTCGTTTTCGAGCACGATATTTGGAATCCTCGTCGTGAACCGCATAACCAGCAAACCTCAGTCCAGCCAACGATATCCGTTTTGCGGGTTAAAGATGCCGAGTAGCGTGCATCATGGGTTGAAGACCGGTCCCGGTGCCGCGAAATCGTTTTCACCCGACCCCCGGTCTGCGTTCGCATAATACAGGAGAAGGTAATAGTTCCATGGCTCAGCATTTTTCCGCAGAGAACAAACTGTTCGCGGCAAAAAAAACGTTTTCACCAGGCCACGACTCCGCCTTCGTACGCCCTCATCAAACCAAACAGCAGGCGCTGGTTCGCGTTATCGACAGCTGCATCGTATTGCTGTCCTTATGGCTGACGGTACTGGTACTTAACCGGTTTTGGCCGGAGAAATACGATTGGAACGATCTTTATTTGAGCTATGGATTCAGCAGTCTGCTGCTGTTTCAGTTCTTCGCCGAATACAACGAAGTTTACTACACCTGGCGCGGTTCCCCGATATCCGCGCAGCTGTTCCGTATCGCCGGATCCTGGGCGCTGACGTTGCTGGGCATGGTCGTGTTGTTCTTTTTAACTCATTACGCGGTCGAAACGTCGCGGTTGACGATCGGGATCTGGTCTATTTCGACGCTGGCGTTATTGCTTGCCTTTCATGCCGCCTATTTCTATCTGGCGCGCGTCGCCCGGCCGGCCGAACAACGCACTCTCACGGTCGCCGTCGTCGGCGCCAACACGCTGGGGCGGCGGTTGGTGCAATCCTTTGCCGCAATGCCCGCGTTGGGGTACCGCTTCGCGGGTTATTACGATGACCGCGACGTGCAACGTGGCCGCCGGTTGGCCTGCGAAGTCGACGAGTGGCGGGGCAATCTGGACAAGTTGTACCAGGACGCCAGGGCGGGCGCGGTCGAGACGGTATTCGTGACCTTGCCGATGGCGGCCGAAAAGCGTGTGCGCAAAATCCTCGAGGAGTTGGGCGATACTACGGCAACCGTGTTTTACGTGCCCGATTTGTTCGCCTTCAACCTGGTCAGTTCACGTTTCGTGATGATGCACGGCATTCCGTGTTTCAGCGTCTACGGGTCGCCGTTCGATCAGGAGCCGCTCGACGGTATGTTGAAACGTTTCGAGGATATTCTAATCTCGGCGGCGATTCTATGTTTGATTTGGTTGCCGATGCTGATAATCGCGGTCGGCGTGAAACTGAGCTCGCCGGGACCGGTCTTGTTCAGGCAAAGGCGATACGGTGCCGACGGTACGCCGATCAACGTGTGGAAGTTCCGTACCATGACGGTATGCGAGAATGGGGCGAAGGTTATTCAGGCAACGCGCAACGACTCCCGAATAAAACCGTTCGGCGCCTTTCTGCGCAAATATTCGTTGGACGAACTCCCGCAGTTCGTTAATGTCTTGCAGGGGCGGATGTCCATCGTCGGCCCAAGACCCCACGCGGTGGCCCACAACGAGCAATATCGCAAGGAAATCAACCGTTACATGCTGCGGCACAAGGTCAAGCCCGGTATCACCGGCTTGGCGCAAATCAGCGGTTGCAGGGGCGAGACCGATACGTTGGAGAAGATGGAACGGCGCGTGGCTTACGACTTACGCTATATTCAAAATTGGAGCCTGCTGTTGGATCTGAAGATTATTTTGCTGACCGTCTTTCAGGTCTTTCGCGATCCCAACGCTTATTGACGGGCTTTGCGCAGCGGCGGCGAGGGCGGAATTTATCCCGCGAGGCCGGTTCGGACGGCCTGGAGGATCGGCCGTCGAACGATGATTCGTTAGCCCGGATATTTCATGAAGGGAATGGAATTTCTGGAAAATCGGGCGAAGAAGGTTAGACAAACATCACGAATGCCATAGCTAGCTCTGGCTTGAGTGATTTTGTTCAAGATTCGAAGTCCGATTGTTCGGAAAACCATTCAGGCACAAACTGTACCCAATAAACATGAGGCATATCAAACCTAAGCCATTGGCTTTAAATGATTATTTCAGATGGTAAGACCGCCTTTGTTAAATATCCGGGTTAGCCAGCGTGCCGCCGATTTTACCCCGCTCGTCCATCCACAAATAGCTTAATCCCAGTTCCTCGATCCATTTCTTGCCGCGATGCTCCTTGAGCATGGTGATCGTGGCCACGCTGCCGGCGATGACGCATTGTTCGGCAATCACGGTGATCGAGGCGATTCCGCTTACCGGCCAGCCGGTAAGCGGGTTCAAGATGTGGCTGTATCGTTTGCCGTTCAACACGATACAACGCTCGTAATCGCCGCTGCTGGCTACGCCGCCGCGGAATACCTTAATGCCGGCCATCGTCCGGCCCGGTTTGCGCGGATGTCGAATGCCCACCGTCCACGGCCGGCCGTCGGCATGCGGGCCGATGATTTTGATGTCGCCGCCCAAATCCACCAGGCCGTATTCCATACCCTGTTGACGGCACAGGGTTGCCGCCCTGTCCACGGCGTATTCCTTGCCGATACCGCCGAAATCCAGTTGCATGCCGGGTATCTCGAAACTAATTGTCGCGCCGCTTATCGAAACCTTTTCCCAACCGACTCGCGGAAGGATGGCTTGAATGACCCGCTTGGACGGCAATGTGCCGGATTTAAAATCCCAGGCTTCCCGCAACACGCCCGACGTGATATCGAACAGCCCGTCGCTTTGTTGATAGCAGGTGTCGGCGTAATTGAGCAGGGCCAGGGTTTCGTCGTCGACCGGGGCCGAATTTCCCGTGGCAGCCGCGCGGTTGATCGCACTCAGCGCGCTGTCCGGAAGGTATCGCGAGTATCGGCGCTCGATGCGCCTGACATCGGCTTCCACGGCGTCGGC
The DNA here is from genome assembly GCA_050305675.1 of Methylococcaceae bacterium. GTDB lineage: Bacteria > Pseudomonadota > Gammaproteobacteria > Methylococcales > Methylomonadaceae > Methylomarinum. The sequence continues at coordinate 1,143 of JBNLFT010000099.1, read as the reverse complement.
GACGTGACGGGCATGTGCCGCGTCTCGCGCGTACAACTGTATCGCACACGAAGAACCCATCGCCTGAAACGGAAAATGATACAGTTGGTAAGCCATCGTTAAAACATGATCTGAAAAGACGAAATCGACATCCCGGTTCGGAAAATTCCAAAAGCCGAGGCGATTGCAAAAACCGTAGGAGACTATTTTACCGCGAATTGCCCCCAGGCTTTTTATCGTCGGATCGGTCATCAGGCAAACCGCAAACGCCGGCCCAAGCTCGGCGACGGCGTATGTAAGCGGAGAGCCCCATCGGGCAAACGCGGGCAGCACCCGCCATACGAACCCCACCGTAACGCGGCAAAAAAAATCCCGGCGTAGAGCCGGGGGAAGGTGAGAGATTTTTCTTGGATATACGGAGCCATAGACCGCCTGCCCGGCGGCAACGGATCCGTTACCCCATAGCTTCGAGCAGCCTTGGTCCGTATTCCGGGATTTTAAGCAAGGGCCGGGCCATGTCCTCGGGATAGGCTCCATTAGTGGGTTTGCGTTGTTTCATATCGTGCCGTACCGCGTTCGCAGTATGGCATATGCCGCAGCCGGTTATGGCATATCGCCCAGCGATAAGGAGGGTGGGCGGGAACCGGATCGGTTGAATGACGGGCCATGTGTCAAGTCCAGGCCAATCCGCTTAGCGGATTGGGCACGCAGTACGCGAATTGAAGCTGCAGAAAAGTCCCTTTAGTAAATTCCCTTTAGCCTGCAGCCTGACATGGTTAAACAAATATAATGCCAATAAGCTTCGATCGGTTGGCTAAGTTTAGTCGCTTGCCTTGCAGCGCCAGCCGTAGGTAAGCGATTTCGACCGTATAATGCCGGCTTGAGCGAACGATGCGGGCTAAGGCGCTTGCGCGCTCGCTTGAAGAGCAAAGGAAACGTTTGCCGGAATCCGGGCCAAGGAGGTTCGGTTTTTCGAATTCGCTCCGGTTTATGGTACAAATACCGGCTTTGCCAACCGCGTTGGAATAACAGGTTAATCCGGCGCTACCGTGCAATCGACGCGTTTTTATCCCAACTATGACAGACCACTTTCAACAGATCCTGCTCAGTGCGATCGGGGCCGAATCCATTCAAGAGATCGACACCATACAGGCTCTAGGGAGC
>JBNLFT010000098.1:0-9312 GCA_050305675.1 Methylococcaceae bacterium | reverse complement strand
ATGTTCCCCAAAAACAGCGTCGGTTACAGCGAGAACTTCATGCGCATGTTGCATGGGACGCCGTGCGAGGAATACATCGGCGATCCCGTCCTGACCCGCGCCCTGGACCGGATATTGATTCTGCATGCCGATCATGAACAGAACGCGTCCACCTCGACGGTGCGCTTGGCCGGTTCCAGCGGGGCTAATCCTTATGCCTGCGTCGCGGCCGGTATCGCCTGTTTATGGGGAGCCGCCCACGGCGGGGCGAATGAGGCGGTATTGCTGATGTTGGAGGAGATCGGCGACGTCTCCCGAATCGATCAGTACATCAAGCGAGCCAGGGATAAAGAAGATCCTTTCAAACTAATGGGGTTCGGCCATCGGGTCTATAAAAATTTCGATCCGCGGGCGATTTTAATGCGCCAGACCTGTCACGAAGTGCTCGACGCTTTGGGACTGAACGACGACAAATTGTTCAAACTGGCGATGCAGTTGGAAAAGATAGCCTTGGAAGACGACTATTTCATCAAGAAAAAACTGTACCCGAACGTCGATTTTTATTCCGGAATCGTATTGCGTGCCCTGGGCATTCCCACCGAAATGTTCACGGCGATCTTCGCGATGGCGCGAACGGTCGGTTGGATCGCGCAATGGGACGAGATGATCACCGACAGCGAGCAAAAAATAGGACGCCCCAGACAAATATACAAAGGGTCGCCCAAACGCGATGTGGTACCGATCGCAAACAGATGACGCAATGAAAGCAAAAAAAAATAGACAAGTAGTACTCGATACCGAGACCACCGGCCTTAATCCGAAAGAAGGGCACCGAATCATCGAAATTGGCTGCGTGGAATTGGTCAACCGCCGGCTGACCAACAACCGTTTTCACGTCTACATCAATCCCGATCGGATTATCGACGACGGGGCGATTGAAGTTCATGGCATCACCAATGAATTTTTGCAGGACAAGCCGCGCTTCGCCGACATCGTCGAGGATTACATAGAATTTACCCGCGATGCGGAATTAATCATTCACAACGCACCGTTCGATGTCGGTTTCCTGAATTACGAACTTTCTTTGCTGAAAGAAGAGAGCAGGCGGGTCGAGACGCTCAGCCGGGTGTTCGATACCCTGGAATTTGCGCGCAAAAAACATCCCGGCGCGCGCAATACGCTGGATGCGTTATGTAAACGTTACGGCATCGACAACAGCCATCGCGAGCTGCACGGGGCCTTGTTGGACGCCGAAATCCTGGCCGACGTCTATTTATTGATGACCGGCGGCCAGTCATCGTTGTTGGAAGAGGAAGAAAGCGGCGGTAGCGAAGGGAGCCAACGCATCGTCCGCTTGTCCGCCGATCGGCCGGCTCTGAAAGTGATTCGTTGCTCCGCCCAAGAAATGCAGGCGCATGAAAACCATTTACAGTTATTGGAAAAAGCCAGCGGTAATTGTCTGTGGAAGCCATGACGTTCGGTGATAGAATTCGGGTCGTATCATAGTCGTTTTAAATGTCATCCCCCATTATTCCAAGCAAGGAGATTCTCAATGAAAGGCGATCCGAAGGTCATCGACATGCTCAATCAATTGTTGGCGGGCGAATTGACCGCGATGGACCAATACTTTATTCATTCCCGGATGTGCCACGATTGGGGGTTTGAAAAACTTTACGAGCGGATCGATCACGAAATGACCGAGGAAAGAGAACACGCGGATTGGCTGATTCGCCGTATTCTGTTCCTGGAAGGTACGCCGAACTTGTCCAAACGCGACCCGTTACAGATCGGCGCCGATGTGGAACAAATGCTAGAAAACGATTTGAAACTGGAAATTCAGGTGGTGACGGCGCTTAAGGAGGTCATTGCCTACTGCGAGACGGCTAAAGATTTTCAAACGAGGGAAATTCTCGAGGCGATGCTCAAGGACACCGAAGAGGATCATACCTACTGGCTAGAGCAACAACTGGGGTTGGTCAAGGCGGTCGGCATGCAAAACTACTTGCAATCGCAGCTGTAGTTTCCCCCGAATGCCTAAACCGAGCGGGACGGCGTTTCCTGGCGCTGAAAGGGGCGTGATGAGCTGGTGCAGGCCTGTCGCTCGAGGGTGCAATTCTTATCGGTTCCAATTTAACCAAAGGTGGTTTGAATCGGATGCTGTTCCCGTTACACTATGATTTATCGGTCGCAGGGTTGTGGTCGTTAAGGCCAACGGAAGGGATTCGCGCGTTATTTTGACCGTAAGGAAGCGACCGGAAACAAGCCGCGAGAACAACTGTTTTGATCGTAACCTCGCCTGTCGACAATGACAAGACCCTTTTGAAAGGCTGCGGCGCGCCGTTTTCGAAGCTGTGAAATCACAGAAAACCATCCGGGCGAAATTGTATCCGGAAAACATGCCCTATAAAACCCAAGTCCTTGATCGGCTACAACGGTCCAGCGAAGTACCGGAGAACATAGATGGCTCCATCGTCCGTCAACCGTATTAACGCAACTAAGTCCAAATTGTCGTCTCTTGGTTTTCCGCTCGGGCTGGCCGTCGTGTATTCATTGTTCTATGCGCTTTATTTCGCTCTTTCGGACGACAAACTACGACAGATCTATCATGACTATGTCGTTACCGTTAGCGCCCGCCTGATAAATTGGATTTCTCCGCAAGAACAGGTGATCGCTATACAAAACTCTTTGATTTCCGCTAAAGCAGTATTGGAGGTCGTTCGCGGCTGCGACGGTGCCGGGGTCGTGTTTTTATTGGCGGCCGCGGTTCTGGTTTTTCCCGCTTCGATCAAGCGTAAAACAGCCGGTCTGATCATGGGTTTCACTTTAGTCTACCTGCTCAATCAAGTTCGGATAATCGGCCTGTATTTCATCTCGGTTTACCGGAACGATTGGTTTTTAACAGTCCATACTTTTTTGGCGCCGATGCTGATTATTATGCTTTGCAGCTTATTTTACATTTGGTGGGCGTTCGGCCACGACGCAAACCGAGATGAATAAGACGATCCTGCGGGGGATTATTCTGCGCCTGATCGGCGGCTGGCTGCTTTGTAGCGCTTTCGCTCTCTTAGTGGGGGCGTATTTTCTCGACCTGTTGTTGCCGTACTTTTCCTGGGTAGTCGACCTTATTCAATCCGACTACCGCTCGACCTTATCGCTCAGCAAAAGCGGCGACAGTCTGATTGAAATGACGGCAGTTACCCGACACAGCCTTCGCGGAATCGCCGCGCCCGGCTCCAAACTGACCGCAGGAGCCCACTCACACCATGTATTGATCCCCTTCGTGCTGGGAGTTACCATTCTGTTTGCCTGGCCTGTGATTCGCCTCCGGCAGCGCATCGTCCTACTGCTTTTCGGCATACCCTTGATTTTGGTCATTGCTGCCTTGACCGTGCCGTTTCAACTCGCCGGCAGTATCGAAGTGATGCTGCAGGGGCTGGCGCAGAAATATTCCGTTGCGCGCCCATCCTCCTTACTCCTAACTTGGATGTTTTTCCTGGAAGTCGGCGGGCGCTGGCTGTTACCGATTGTTCTGGCGGTTGCAATCTGCCTTTCGTTGCAAAATGTTTTATTTGTGTACCCATCCAGCCTAAAAAGAGGAAAACGTAACCCCAGAGCGAAGACTCGTTAGAAATTCGTCCGTATGACAATTCACATTATTGTCATTTTATCGTCATGCGACGGTTATATTCCGATGTTGATATAGGTCCAGCAAAACCTACGGACCAAAGACATGTCATTCGTCAGCCACAGAGCCTGTCAGTTAATCATTGCATTGAGCCTATCTCCGCTAACGATCTGGAATTCGCCAACATTCGCAGCGGTCGAAATCGACTACCAGTACGACGATCTCAACCGGGTGATTAAAGTCAGTCGTGCCGACGGTCCGATCGTTGACTACAACTATGCCGAAAATGGCAATCTGACCGTTCAATCCGTTGCCTCCAGCCCCGATACCGACGGCGACATGGTGGCGGATTTTGCAGACAACGATGACGACGCCGACGGTATGCCTGACGAGTGGGAACTGCAGTTCGGTTTGGATCCGCTAAATCCGGCCGACGCAGCCCAGGATGCGGACGGCGACGGCATTACCAATCTACAAGAATTTCTCAACGGCACTTCTCCCCTACACAGCAACAATCCCGTACAAATTCCCGTTCTTCCTGTATGGGCGGCTATTTTTCTGATGCTGATACTAGCCCTGATCGGAACGCGTCGTATTCAAAAACAAGGAGTCTAAAGATGTCCAAACAAACGGATCGTTTTTTGTCTAACATGGGCAGTTTGGCAACCTTGTTGGGGTTAGCGCTGTTACCGATGCTTTTTCCCTCGCTTGCCTATGCCGAAACGCCAACGGGCTGGGTTGAGCAGCGAGCCGAATTGGTGTCTTCGCAGGCGGCGGCCGAGTTGCTTGACCAACGCGGGCAATTGCGGATTCAACAACAATCGGCTCTGCCGCAACCGTTAGCCATAGAACGCTTACAACCAGAAAGTACTGTAACGCCGACCGTCGCAGCCGAGTTCGCGCAGTTGGCCGAAGCCCTGGAAAATGATCCGCGGCGGATGTATCAATTCGTCCGCAACCATTTCAAATACGAACCGTACTACGGGGCTTTGAAAGGCCCGTATTTGACTTTGCTCGAACGCAGCGGCAACGATTTCGACCAGGCCGCCTTATTGGTCGAATTACTGCGCGCGGCCGGCTACAGCGCGGACTATCAATACGGCAGTATGGATATTCCGGTCTCCGCCGTTGATAACATCGACATGGCGCATTGGTTGGGCGCCGAAGCCGACGCAACCATAGTCGGCACGATTATCGCCAGCGGCGGTATCCCCGCCACCAATTACGGCACCTATTTATCCGTGGACCGCGTCTGGGTAGTCGCCGATATCGGCGGAACGATTTATGCGCTGGACCCGGCCTTTAAACCAAGCACCCAAAGCACCGGCATCGACCTGGCCGCGGCAATGGGCTACAGCCAAACCGACCTCCTCAACGCAGCCGGCGGCATAGCCGGCACTAACAGCATCGAAGGCCTGGACAGTACGGCATTGAACGGCATATTGGACAACTTCACCACTCAGTTACTGGCGCAGCTCAAACAAGACTATCCTAACGCTCATTTATACGACATTATCGGCGGTCTCACGATCGTTCCCGACGAAAGCAGCGCTTTGCCGTCGGCTTTACCGTTTGTCGGAACGCCGGCCCAAACGGCTTGGAGCGAAATTCCGCCGGCTTACGTCCATACCGTTCGACTGCAACACGGCGCTATCGATGAGACGCTCGATATTCCATCCATTGCCGGTAAAAAACTCAGCATCGCCTATACCGGTGACACAACGCCAATCGATCCGCCTCCGGCCAACGTCAATGCTGATTTCGGCACCGTTGCTCCCGGCGAGGAAGGCACGACCAGTTTTACCGTTCAACCCGGCAACCCGAACACAGTCGCCATTCAGGTAACCGCCACGCTCGCCGGCACCGATCCCGGCGCATTTTTCTTTGTCGCGGGCGGCGGCACGCAAACCATTCCCGCGGGCGGTCAGGTCGATGTGCAAGTTAAATTTACCGGTGTCGGTCAAGCCCCGGGACGCAAGAATGCGTCATTAAATCTGAACTTCACTTATCAGGGCAATCCCATCGGTTCCCAAACCTACACCTTGACCGGAGCCGTGGAAAGTACGCCGGTTGCGCAGATCTATCTGAACGACCAATTGTTGTTCGACGAAGGCACTCCGTCCGGCGACTTGGAAACACTGTCGTTATCCATTGACCATCCTTATGCAAACAATGGAGGTATTTTTGCCGATCAAAACGACGTTAAATTTCCACTCAAACGAACCGGCATTTATGTCTTGGCTTCCGGTTTCGGCGGCGACCGCCACAGTACTTTATTGAACGAACGTCAACGCCGCCTGGATCAAATGTTGTTGCAAGGAATGGCCGGCGACTCGCCTGAAGTGCGAAGCGAAACGCTCAATATCGTCGGCCAAAACTGGTTCAAACAGACCCAGCTCAACGCCGAATTGCTGGGAGCCGTCAGCCAATACCGTATTTTGCGCCATCACCGTTTCGGTATTATCGGCCAGGAAGACGGTTATTTCGTCGACATCAAAGCCCAGTTCAGTCCTACCTTGCCGCTCACCGCATCGGCCGTATCAGGTGCATTCCAGGCCGCAGGATTTATCGCCAGCGCCATGGAGCACGGCGTATTGGAACAGCTGCAGGGAGCCGACAAACCGGCCTTGTCCACCGTTAAAATCTTTAACTTACACAATCAGGGCAACGGCAAGTTTTTCCTTGCCAACTCCGGTAATTTCGCTTCGGTTTGGTCGCAATTAACCGGTTATACCAGCACCAGCAGCGACGGCAGCGACGATCTCAGTCAATTTCAACAAGCGGTAGCGCAGGGCGCGACTCTGATTCTGCCGCAAAACGGACAAGTGACGTTAAATAGCTGGAGCGGCAAAGGTTACGTCGATTACCGGGTTAACGGAAATCAACGCAGCCTTGGCATGATTATCGGCGGCGGATTGAACGGCGGTTACGTCACCGTCAATGAAATGATCGACGCAGCCATTCTTCAAACCAATACGCTACCGACCTACACACCGCCGGCCAATATACCGACGCCCAGCGGAGTCGACCCGGTCGACTTGGGCAGCGGCGCGTACCTGAACAACAGTAGCGATATCATCTTGGGCGGCAGCGGCCCGCGCGGATTAAGCTTCGGCCGCAGCTATAACAGCCAGCAGCTGAGCCGGCACAGCGCCTCGATGGCGCCGGGCTGGACCCATAGCTACGATATTTACCTGTCGGAACACAGCGACATCGATAGCGCCTTGGGCAAGCGCACGCCGCAGGATGCCGCCGCCTTGCTGGTATCCGCTTTTATTACCCGCGATCTGATGGCGCCCACCCAGCCCGACCTGAAAGCCTGGGTGGTCACCGCCCTAATCGCGCAATGGGCGTCCGACCAACTGCTCGACAAAGCCGTTAGCGTCAATCTCGGTCACCAGGTTTTGACTTACCGGCAACAACCGGACGGCAGCTTTACACCGCCGCCCGGCGTAACCACCGACTTGATCGAAAACCCCGACGGCACCTTTAAATTGCAGGAGCGTTTCGGAACGGCTCTGGCCTTTAACGCCGACAACCGAATCCTGAACCTGACCGACATCGACGGCAATCATCTCAATTTTACTTATGCCGGAAACAAGCTGACTCAGGTCACGGATACCTATAACCGCACGCTGACCTTGACCTACACCGGCGATCAACTGACTCAGGTCAGCGACGACCAGAGCCGCAGCGTGAATTATACTTACGATGCCGTGACCGGCGATCTCACCGAATACCGCGATGCCGAGAACAAGCTCTGGCAGTACGGCTACGACGGCCAACATCAGATATTAACCGTCACCGATCCGGTCAACGTCACCATCGTCGATAACGTTTACGACGGTAACGGCCGGGTGATTCAACAAAGCGCGCCGCGCGACAACAACACCACGGCCATATACAAACTCCATTACACCGGCCTCTCCTCCAGCGAGGAAGACCCGCTCGGCCATCGCACGACCTATTACTATGATTTCACCGGCCGCACCGTCGCCGTCGAAAACGCTTTGGGCGAGAAAAATGCGGTTGAATACGACGGACAGGGTCAAGTGGTCAAGCAAACCGATGCGTTGGGCCATGCCCTCAGTTTCAGCTACGACGGCCATAACAATCTGGTTCAAAGCACCAACGCCCTCAATCAAAGCTCGGCCTTGACCTACGATGCGCAGCAACGTTTGATCCGGGTCACCGACGCTTTGAATCACAGCGCGGAAATCGGTTACGATGCCGAACATCACCCTGTCGGCACCAGCGATGCGGAAAACAATCAAACAGCAACCGCTTATTTCGCCGACGGTTTGGTACAAAGCCGCACCGATGCGCGTAACACCGCAACGCAAACGACTTACGACAGCCACGGTTTTCCGAATACGACGAAAACCGCCGCTCATCCGGCCGTAACTACCAAGTACGATGCCATCGGGCGCCTGCAAAGCCTGACCGATCAGGCCGGCGCCGTCACCCAATTCAGCTACGACGCTCGCGGTTTGGTCATCGAGCGTACCGATCCGCTGGGTCACAAAAATACCTCGGTCTATGACGACGCCGGCAGAATCATCAGTCATACCGATCGCAATCTGGATACCGTCTCAACGGCGTATACGCCCAGCGGCAAGCTCGATCGAATCACCTATCCCGACGCCACGCAAGTCAGTTTCGACTACGACAGCCGTGATCATCTGGTGACTATGACCGATCCCAGCGGCAGCACCGGCAACAGCTACGATGCCGCTGGCCGCCTGACCGCCCACACCGATCCCAACGGATTTCAGGTGCAATACCAGTACGATGCCGCCGGCAATCTGACCATGCTGACTTATCCCGGCAACAAAAGCGTCAGTTACGGCTACGATGCCTTGAACCGGCTTGCAAGCGTTCAAGTCGACTGGCTGGCGAACACCCCGACCACGGCTTATCATTACGATGCCGCCGGACGTTTGACCCAAATCGATCAGGCCAACGGCAGCCAGACCGTTTATGGCTACGACAACGCCGACCGCCTGACCGGGTTGACGCACAGCGCCAACGGCCAACCTCTGGCCGATTACCAGTACACGCTCGATCCGAACGGCAACCGCGTCAAGGCCATTGTCGAACAACCCCAATTGCCGGAACAACTGATCAACCGCACGTTAAACTATCAGTACAATGCACAAAGCAATCGGTTGAATAGCACCGGTGACGCCACCTTCAGCTACGACGACGAAGGCCAATTGCAAAGTAAAAACAGCACCGCTTTCGCCTTCGACTACGCCCACCGCTTGATCCAACACGGCAACAACCAATACGTCTACGACGGCGTGGGTAACCGCATCAGAGCGACAAGAAACGGCGCTACAACGAAATACATCTACGATGCTGCAGGCAATCTATTAGCCGAAGCCGACAACGCCAACCAAATCACAAGATATTATATCTACGGACATGGCTTACTAGGTTTCATCAATGCCAACACCAATCAGCTTTACACCTACCACTTCGACAGCACCGGCCACACGGTGGCGATCACCGATCAAAGTCAACAAACCGCCAACACCTACGCTTACGATCCCTACGGACGGATTATGGGCCAGAGCGAAAGCATTACCCAGCCGTTCAAGTATGTCGGCCAATTCGGCGTATTCTCGGAAGATAACAACCTTTACTACATGCGGGCGCGGTACTATGATGCCGAGATCGGACGGTTTATTTCCGAAGACCCGATT
>JBNLFT010000097.1:0-9360 GCA_050305675.1 Methylococcaceae bacterium | reverse complement strand
CGTCGGTGGCAAAATCGTATTGGCAAGTCAGCTGATCGAGCATGTTGCCGAACAGCATTAAATTAATCTCGTTGTCGTCGGCGACCAGGACCCGGATCTCGGCGTCCGGGTCGTCTTCGTCCAGTTGTTCGGGAGCGGGCGGCGACGGTTCCTTAAACCCCTCCTGCAGCGGCAGAGTGACGGTAAACGTACTGCCTTTGCCGGGGTGGCTGTCCAGCGTTAACGTACCTCCCATCAAGCGCACCAATTCCTGGGTGATGGCCAACCCCAGTCCGACGCCTTCCCGCGAAAAGTCGGGGTTATAAATTTGCACGAACGGCGAGAAAATCAATTCCTGGTATGACGGGTGAATGCCGCAACCGGTATCTTCTATGACCAGCGTCAACCGCCTATCGGCATCGTTCACGGCCAGCCGCACGTGGCCGGACTCGGTGAATTTGACGGCATTGCCGAGTAGGTTGACCAAAATCTGTCGCAAGCGTTTTTCATCCGCGGCGATAGTCGATCGGCTCAGTGTTTTCTCGACCAAAAACTCGAGACCGGCGGCTTCCGCTTTCAGTTTGAAAATGGAAACGATGTCGTCCAGGAACACGTTCAAGTCGAAGGCCTTGGGTTGAATCTTGATTTTGTTGCTTTCGATCCTGGATATGTCCAGCAGGTCGTTGATCAGATTTAGCAGATGATTGCCGCAATGTTCGATGATGTTGACTTGCTTACGGTCTTCGTCCCGCAAATAGGTTTTTTTCTGCAACAACTGGGTAAAGCCGAGTATGCCGTTCAGCGGCGTGCGCAATTCGTGGCTGATGTTGGATATGAACTGAGATTTGGCCTGATTGGCTGCTTCGGCATGGTTTTTTGCCGCCAATAACTCCGCCGTGCGCTGGCTGACGATACCTTCGGTTTGAAAGTAACGGCCGGTCAGGAACAAAAGCCCGGTTCCGAGCAGGCTGGTAAACAGCAGGCCGCTGACGATCACCCACCATAACGACCAGTGGGTCTGATTGTCGATGTTTCTTATCATGCCGAACAACAGCAACCATTCCCGGTTGAGGACGTTCAGGCGATACTGTTGGGTGTGGATCAGCCGGTTTTTGCGAGCGATATTGCTGTATATCTCCCGGGTCGAGGCGGAATCGACGACCGCCAGATTGACGTTGCCGTCCGGAGAATCGGCAAGTAGTGTATTAATCAGGTTGGCGATATCGATGGAAAGCGAAATGACTCCGATCAGGCGGTATTGGTCGCCGTTGTCGTGTTGGTAAAGCGGGGTGTACAAGTCGAGCAGCTTGTCTTGTTCCCGAAAAAAAATGCAGGACGGGGGGGCGATCAACAGGTGGTCGTTCATTAAGGCCGGCAATTCCGGCGGTATCCTATCGAGATCGACCGGACTGCCATGGTTGGTTTCGAAATATTTCGTGCGCAGTCGATTTCGGTCGTCAAAAGTCAGCCAGCGGATCAGTGTTAGTTCCGGATACTGTTTCAGCGTCGCCCGGGTAAATAATTTGAACTCGTCTTTTTCAATCGTTTCCGAACTGATAAAAAAACTGTGTATCGATTCGATGTTTCGTACGTGGGACTGGATGCGAGCGTTGATCGATTGAGCTATTATCGTGCTTTGATTGGTAAATTGCTCTTGCCGGCGGTCGAATTCTTGCTTCTGAATATAGAAAAACAGGAGGACGACCAGGACGAACGTCGCCAATAGCGGCAGCGTCAAGATTGTACGGCGGCGTTTCCAGACCGGGCTGTCTTGGGAAAACAGGGTCAGCAGCAGGGGGGTGAAAATCAACACGCCGATGGTATCGCCGACCCACCAGCTAAACCAGTTGACGGCAATTTCCCGCCAACTGATGATGCCGCCGAGAAGCATCGAGCCGATACCCACGGTCGCCGGGATCAAGCAACTCAGCGGGCCGCCCAACAGCAGGAATAGCACGATATCCTTGTCCTCGACCAGGTCGTTGGGCAGGCCGACGAAACGCTTGATCAGGCGGTAACCGGCGTAGGCGCACAATGTCGCGCCGGTGGCGGTGGCCAGATAGATCCCCGACGATGTCGGATTGAAGCCGAACGCGCAGGCACTAATGCAAAAATTGCCGAGAAAAATACCCGGCCAGATCCGCGGCCCGCAAAGCACCATCGCGGCCAGCGCAATCCCGGCGGGCGGCCACACCGCTCCGGCTTGGCTGGGCGGAACCGAGAGCTGCAAGCCCAAGAAGCCCAAGCCGACATAGCTGACCGCGACGAAGGCTATCAAGAGCAAAGTGGTCGAAAGGTTTTGCTGTCGGGCTTGCATGGGCAATTTGTTTTTTTATCGTTTACGGTTAAGCTTAGTCGAGAACGTGTCGCATACCTTTGGCCTCTCGAACGCCGGCGTCGCCAAGCCTGCAATGGTGCGGAACCGGCGCAGGTCGAGCGTGGACCGGAAAATGAGAGTAGCCGACAATCGAATCTTTAAACAATGCTTCAATGATAACGAAAACCACCAGCTTTATTAAAGAAGGAATTTGGTCGCTACCGGATAACCGTCTTAATCGGCCGCAGGCGGTTGCGGTCAAAATCATGCGCATTTCGCTGTTGTCGTGCCAGGGGTTCGTCAAGGACCTATGCCCGCTGCGGGCCTCCGCTCTGACCCTTTACACCCTGCTGTCCATCGTCCCGGTGATCGCGCTGTTATTCGGCGTTGCCAAGGGCTTCGGTTTCGAAAAAATGCTGCGCGAGCGATTGCTGGCGCAAACGCCGGAACAGGACACGATGATGATCCAGCTGATCGAGTTTTCCGAAAACATGTTGGCAAATACCAAGGGCGGCGTGGTGGCCGGCATCGGCATCGTGCTGTTGTTTTGGACGGTGATCAAGGTCATAGGCAATATCGAGGAGTCGTTCAATCATATCTGGAAAGTCGGACGGAATCGAAACCTGGCCCGAAAGCTCAGCGATTATCTGTCGATGATGTTATTGGCGCCGGTGTTGTTGATTTTATCGGGCAGCATGACGGTCTTCGTCAAAACCAAGTTGACCTGGCTAATGGAGGTCACTCATTTACCGGAATTCGGTACTCAACTCGTGTTGTATGCGTTGAGTTTTTCGCCCTTGCTGATCATGGCGATGTTGTTCACCTTCGTATTCGTATTCATGCCGAACCGTAAAATCGACGTCAAGGCGGGAATCGTTGCCGGAATCGTTACCGCCGTGATCTATCAATGGGTCCAAATGGCTTATATTTCCCTGCAATTGGGAGCATCCAGTTATAATGCGGTCTACGGCAGCTTTGCCGCCCTGCCGTTGTTCCTGATTTGGCTGCAACTGGCTTGGCTGGTCGTTTTGCTGGGCTGCGAGGTTTCCTATTATGTTCAAAATTATGCCGGCTATTGCCATAACGAAAAATTCTCCGAGCTGAGCCTGTCCCTGAAGAAAACTATCGCCCTGCAGGTCATGCACATCATTGTGAATAAATTTTTTCTCGGAGAGCGGGCGCTGGGCGCCGAGTACATCGCCGAACAACTTAACTTACCTATCGCCGTCGTGCAAAAGTCCCTGGATACGTTGCTGCGCAGCCGGCTGATCGTCGAGCTTAACGTCGAGGAGAGCGAAGCGATGCTTTATCAGCCGGCCTACGACATCAACCGGATGTCGGTGGCCGCCGTTATCGAGGCGTTGGAATGCGCCGGTGTCAATCAACTACCGGACGTCAAGGGACTGGAACCGTTTCGGTCGTTGTCCCAAGAATGTCTGAACGCGGTGGAACGCAGCAGTTGCAACCGGCTGCTGGTTGAAATCTGAAGGAGACCATGAAATACCTTGGCTTGACCCTGTTGGGGGTGTGGCTGATCGCCGTCGCCCTGTTGGATCTGACTCATTGGCGCTTTAGCTATCAGCAAACCGTGTTGTCCGCATTGGCGCTGACCGCGGGCAGCGTTGTACTGCTGTCGGTGATCAAGACCCGGTTTTCGGAGATCGGATTATTTCTGTTATCCGTCTGGTTGATCGTGCACGGTTCGATGCAATTATTCCATGTTACGTTTCCGCACAGCTCGATGATCGGCGACATCTTGGCCATTGCCAGCGGACTTTTCTTAATCATGCGTAAATGACAATGACAGTTAGCAACAACAAACGGCGGCACATTCGATTGAAACACGTCGCGCAAATCAATTTGCAGCTTCCTTCCTGCGCACCGATGATCGTCAACATGCGGGATTTTTCCGACAGCGGGCTGTATCTTTTAGGCGCCGACGACAAGGTCAGTCTGGGCGATATCGTCAAAGTCAGAACGCTGGAGATCGAGCAGGCCCCGACCCGTGAGGCCAAGGTCGTCAGAATCGTGCCGGGCGACGGTTTTGCCGCCGAATTCGTCGGCTAGCGGACGCTCAGGCAAGCAGATCCAATTGGGCTCCGGGACGGCTTTCGCTTTGTTCCCCGTTCGCCTGCTGCCGCAACAGTTCCAATCTGGCCTGATTGGCCATCGCCGTCGCGCGTCCGGCAACCCTCAGATCCTGGCCTGACGGGTTGGCCGGCGCAAGCGCCGCCCGCCTGATCAGTTCGGCTTTCTTCAAGCTCGCTTGCGGATCGCCGGCGATTTCCGAGGTATCGATGCTGACTTCTCCGCCAACCGCGTAGCGTTTGCCGTCGGGTCCGGTGGCATACGTAAAACTGGCTCCGCCGACAGCGATGCCGCCGGCCGCGCTAAGGTGGGCCTGCTCGTGGGTCCGGACTTCCTGGTCGCGCGCTTGCAGTTGTTGGACTGTTTTCAGTTCCTCAAGCGACAACGCGTCCCGGGGCGTTGCAGCCGGCGAGCTGTTGCTTGTCTCGGACAAAGGCCGGGTGTCGCCGCCGTTTCTGGTGGGCGTATGCGTCCCGCCGAATGCGGGGACAACGGCGCTAACGGATGACAACATGGGCGTCGGGCGGTGGAAATTCAAGTTGCAACAGGCAAAGTATATAATAGACCAATTTTTTTCCGCTAGCGTTAAATGTCTGTTACCGAATCCTTAAAGCGACTGTCCCGCAAACTTCCCTTCTGTATGAGCCAAGACCGCCACGCCTGCAAAAGGCAGCTGGATCGGTTGCGCGCGGACTTGCAGAAAGGTAACGATCCCGCCGATAAAATCGCTTCGTTGAGCGAGCGGATAGAGCGTTCGGTGGCGCGAAGGAACCAGCGCAAGGCCGGCAAGCCGGTAATCAACTATCCCGAGTTGCCGGTTACCGAGAAGAAGGACGATATCGCGCGATTGATAGAGCAGCACCAGGTCGTCATCGTTTGCGGGGAAACCGGCTCCGGCAAGACCACCCAGTTGCCGAAGATTTGTCTCGAGGTCGGGAGAGGGGAGGCCGCGTTCATCGGCCATACCCAGCCGCGTCGTATCGCTGCCCGCACCGTTGCCGACCGGCTCGCCGAAGAGCTGGGGCAGAGCGTCGGTCAGGCGGTGGGCTATAAGGTGCGTTTCCACGATAAAACTCACGAGCGATCGTTGGTAAAGCTGATGACCGACGGTATCCTGCTGGCCGAAACCCAGAACGACCCTTATTTGAACCAGTACGATACGATCATCGTCGACGAAGCGCACGAGCGCAGCCTGAATATCGACTTTTTGCTCGGTTATCTGAAATGGCTGTTGCCTAAGCGGCGCGATCTGAAGTTGATCATCACCTCGGCGACCATCGATCCGGAGCGCTTCTCCAAGCATTTCGACGACGCGCCGATCATCAACGTTTCCGGCCGCACCTATCCGGTGGAAATTCGCTACCGGCCGATCGAACTGATCGAGGAGGACGACGAGACCTCGGCCGATCTGCAGCAGGCTATCCTCGATGCGGTCGACGAACTGTACCGGGATCTGAGCGGCGATATCCTGATTTTCCTGAGCGGCGAGCAGGAAATCAAGGAAACCGCCGATTCGTTGAAGAAACACCATGGCAACCGTTACCAGATTCTGCCTTTATATTCCAAACTCAGCGTTGCGGAGCAGGAGCAGGTGTTCAAACCCAGCGGGCGGTTGCGCATCGTGCTGGCCACAAACGTCGCCGAAACCTCGTTGACCGTGCCCGGCATCCGTTGTGTGATAGACAGCGGCCACGCCCGCATCAGCCGTTACAGCCATCGCAGCAAGATCCAGCGCCTGCCGATCGAGAAGATCTCGCAGGCCAGCGCCAATCAGCGGGCGGGCCGCTGCGGGCGGGTCGCCGAGGGCATCTGCATCCGGCTGTATTCGGAAGATGATTTCAAGGCGAGGCCGGAGTTTACCGAACCGGAGATACTACGCACCAACCTGTCGTCGGTGATTTTACAGATGACCTCGTTGAAGCTGGGCGATATCGAGGATTTTCCGTTCGTCGAGCCGCCCGAGGACAAGATGATCCGCGACGGCAAGACCATGCTGCATGAAGTCAATGCACTGGACAAGGACGGCAAACTGACCGACGTCGGACGGCAATTGGCGAAGATTCCGACCGACCCCAAGTTGTCGCGCATGTTGCTGGCCGCGGCCAAGAACAATTGCCTGAGCGAAGTGGCGATCATTGTGTCTGCGCTGAGCATCCAGGATCCGCGGGAAAAGCCGGCGGACAAGATGCAGCAGGCCGAAAGCAAGCACGCCGCGTTCAAGGCCGAGGATTCGGATTTCCTCAGTCTGCTGAACCTGTGGAACAGCCACGAAGAACAAAAAAAACATCTCTCCAACAACAAGCTGCGCAAGCACTGCCGCGACAATTTTCTGTCCTATGTCCGCATGCGGGAATGGCACGACATTCACAGCCAGATCATGCAGGTGATCAAGGGCGAATTGAAGCTACGGCCGAACCAGGTCGAAGCGGGGTATGCGGAAATTCATCGGTCCCTGTTGACCGGCTTGTTGTCGAACATCGGTTTCAGACACGAGCAGTACGAATATGTCGGTGCGCGCAATCTGAAGTTTTTCATTTTTCCGGGGTCGGGGCAGCATAAGGCGCGGCCGAAATGGCTGATGGCGGCGGAGCAGGTGGAAACCTCGAAGGTCTATGCTCGCACGGTGGCCAAAATCGAACCGGAATGGATCGAGGAATGCGCGCAGCATCTGGTCAAACGCAACTATTACGATCCGCATTGGGAGAAAAAAGCCGGCCGCTGCGCGGTTTACGAAAGGACGTTGTTATACGGTTTGACGCTGCAGGCCGGGCGCAAGATACCCTACGAACGCATCGATCCGAAGGCGGCCAGGGAAATTTTCATCCGCTGCGGCCTGGTCGCCCAGGACTACCATACCAACGCGCCGTTTTACACAGCCAACCAGAAACTGTTGGAAGAGGTTGGGAAGATACAGCACAAGGGGCGTCGCGTCGATCTGGTCGAAGACGAGGAATGGCTGTACCGGTTTTACGACAAGAAGCTGCCGGAGACGGTGGTCAACGGTATTACGCTCGATCAATGGCGTAAACGGGCCGAGAAGGAAGATCCGAAAATTTTGTTCCTGACCAAGGAGGATTTGACTCGGAGCGACGACGAGCGGGTGACCGAATGGGATTTTCCGGACCATAAAAAAGTGGGCGATTTGTCCTTGGAATTGCACTACCGCTTCGAGCCGGGGAACGAGGAGGACGGCGTCACCGCGGTCATTCCGGTACACCAGCTCAACCAACTGCGCCAGCAAGCGTTCGATTGGCTAGTGCCGGGGATGCTGGAAGAGAAAGTGGTGGCGTTGCTAAAGACGCTGCCGAAGCAACTGCGCAAGCATTTTGTCCCGGTGCCGCAAACGGCCAAGCGCTGTCTGGAAGTCGAGCCGGATTTCAAAGGGTCGTTGCTCGAATGGCTGGGCAACCGTCTGCGCAAATTGACCGGCGAGTCGATTCCGCTGAACGAATGGCAGCCCGAAGCGCTGCCGGAGCACTTGAAGATGAACTTTCGGGTGGTCGACGAAAACGGCCGGGCGCTTGCGTTCGGGCGACGTCTCGATAAACTGCAACAGCAGTACGCTCTAAAAGCGGGGGATAGCTTCGAGCAGTTGGCTGCCGACGAGATGAATTACAGCGGCTGCGACGCCTGGGTCTTCGGCGATTTGCCGGCGACCTGGAGCTTCGAGCAACAGGGCCGCTCCTTCGTGGGCTATCCGGCGCTGGTCGACGAAGGCGATTCCGTCGGCGTGCGCATTTTCGATACCCCGCAAAAGGCCGCGGAGGCCCATCGGGCGGGGCTGAACCGGTTGTTCCGGTGCCAATGCCGCAAGGAAGGCAAATACTTGCAAAAGAACATGCCGCTGCAATCTTCGGCCGCGATGCTGCTGGGGCAATTGCCCGGACATCCGTTGCTGGCGGACAGGGAGGGAGGCGTGTTGCAGGAGGATCTGTTGTTCGCGGTGTTCGAGACCGTGTTCGTGCAACACACCGATATCCGCAGCGGCCAAGAATTCGAGAAGCTGTTGCAAGAACGCAAGAGCGGCTTGATGGCGGCGGGAAACGAACTTGGGCAACTGCTGAACCAGATCGGGGACGGCTATGCGTCCGTCAAACAATCCCTGAACCAACCCGGGGTGCCGCCTGCGATGGCTCGCGATATCACGGATCAGTTGAATTTGTTGCTGTACCGCGGCTTTGTGCGGCATACGCCGTTCGACCAGTTGCGGCATTTTCCGCGCTTTTTGAAGGCCGCAGTTTATCGGCTGGAAAAGCGGAAAAACGACGACCAGGCCATGCAGGAACTGACACGTTTTTGGACCCGCTATTGGGGTGCGGTCCGGCAAAAAATGAAGACCGAAAGGGTCGACCCGGAACGACAAACCTTCCGCTGGGCGCTGGAGGAATTTCGCGTTTCATTGTTTGCCCAGCAACTGAAAACCGCTTATCCTGTTTCGGCACAGCGGTTGGAAAAACTCTGGAACGAACAGTTCCGACCCGGTTCTTAATCTTAACGAGACAACGGCAAAACGATATGATCCCCATCAGAGATACGATTCCCTGTAGTATCACTCCGGTAGTCACCTGGTCCATCATGGCCGTTTGCGCGGTTGTCTTTTTGCTGATGCAATTGATGCCGTTGGAGACGCAACGGCAAATCCTGTATCTCTACGGCATGGTGCCGATCCGTTATTCGCATCCGGGATGGGCCTATAGCTTCGGCTTGCCGCCGGATAATTATTTGTCGTTTCTGACCAGCTTGTTTCTGCATGGCGGCTGGGGACATATCCTGATGAATATGTTGTTCTTGTGGATCTTCGCCGACAATATCGAAGATCTGATGGGGCATGGGCGGTTTTTGGTCTTTTATTTGTTGTGCGGTTTGCTGGCGACTTACGTGCAATGGGCTTTCGACCCGGAAATGACGTTTCCCGTGGTCGGCGCATCCGGCGCCATCGCCGGCGTATTGGGCGCCTATTTTTTTCAGTATCCGTA
>JBNLFT010000096.1:0-9461 GCA_050305675.1 Methylococcaceae bacterium | reverse complement strand
CCACGCGGTCAATTTGTCCGCCTGCTCGGCAGTCGGCTGGACCGTTTTCAACGGACTTTTGAGCGGAAGACTGAGCACTTCGTCGCTGCTTTGCGGGATTTTTACGGATTGATTATCTTGCAAACGCTGAGGAAGTTGCGGGATTTTCAGTTCGTTGATTTGCTTTCCGGTTTCATCGACCGGGTCGTCGAACAGCATCGGTACAAAAATCGCGGCCAACGCGGTAATGACGACCGCCCCGACCAAGCGTTGCTTTAACTCCTGATCCATTTCTCACCTCATTCTTGGCAACTGGACAAATATGCGGAAACCAGAAAGAAAGATCCGAAAACAACGATCAAATCGCCACTTTCGGCCCGTTGTCGGGCAGCGTTGAACGCGCCGGCGAAGTCGGCGAAACCGCCCTCGGCGTCATCGATCCGATTGTCGAGGAAACAGCGCCTGATCGCTTCTTCGCTGGCGGCGCGGGGATTGGCCAACGGCGCGATATACCAATGGTCGATGACGGGCTTGATGATCCTTATAACGCCGCCAATATCCTTGTCCTGCATCATCGCAAAAACCGCGTGAATTTTCACCCCGCTGAAATTCTGCTGCAAATACTCCAGCAAGGTTCTAACCGCCTGCGGATTATGGCTCACATCGAGCAGCACCGGAACGTCCCCCGGCACCAACTGAAACCGTCCCTTTAGGTCGGCCTGCTGCAACCCACGGCAGACCGCATCGCGGCGAACGGGAAGCATCCCCTGCAGTACGTCGATCGCCGCCAACACCGCGGCCGCATTACGAAACTGATGTTCGCCGGACAACGCCGGCACCGGCAAATCGTTCATCCGGCGATCACCGCATCGCCAATTCCAACCGCCGGCCGTCTTCTGATAACCGAAATCCTTACCGATGCACAGTAACGGCGTTTTTTTCTCGTCGGCTACTTCGAATAACGATGCCGGCGGATCGATATCGCCGATCACCGACGGAATACCGGTGCGGAAGATTCCGGCTTTCTCGCGAGCGATCAATTCGCGCGTCTCTCCCAGCCAGTCCACATGATCGATACAGATGCTGGTTACGATGGCGACGTCGGCATCGACGATATTGACCGCGTCGAGACGACCGCCCAAGCCCACTTCCAGCAGTTGCACATCGACTTCCGAACGCCAAAAAATGTCCAACGCGGCCAGCGTTCCGAACTCAAAGTAGCTCAGCGTGGTATCGCCGCGAATTGCCTCGATGCGTTCGAACGCCGCACAGATAGGCTCGTCCGCTACCGGTTGTCCGTCGATCCTGATCCGCTCGTTGTAATGCAGAATATGCGGGGAAGTATAGGCGCCGACTTTATATCCCTGGGCTCGATAAATCGCCTCCAGATAGGCTATGCAGGAGCCTTTGCCGTTGGTACCCGCTACGGTGACGGTCGGAGGTTTCGTTTGCGCCGGATTGAGTTGCTGATAAACCCCGGCCGCCCTGTCCAACCCCAGGTCGATGACCCGGGGGTGTAATCCTTCCTGCCAATTCAACCAACCCTGCAGCGAAACGAAACGCGCCATTAATCAAGTCCGACCTATCTATTCAAGAGGCTCGCTGGAATCGGGGGCGGTCGTTGTGGAAACAGTCGTGGCTTTTTCTACCGTGGCTCCGGTCGATTTTTCCGACGACAAAGGGGGGCGATACAATATCGACAAAATACCGGCGATTTTGTCGCGCATTTCCCGGCGATCGATAATCATGTCGATCGCGCCGTGTTCCTGCAGGAATTCGCTGCGTTGAAAACCCTCCGGCAGCTTTTCCCGCACCGTTTGTTCGATCACCCGCGGTCCCGCGAAACCGATCAGCGCGTTAGGCTCGGCCACATTGATATCGCCCAACATCGCTAAACTGGCGGAAACCCCGCCCATGGTCGGATCGGTCATGAACGATATGTAGGGTATTCCGGCCTCCGCCAATTTGGTCAGCGCCGCGCTCGTCTTGGTCATTTGAAATAACGAAAATAACGACTCCTGCATTCTGGCGCCGCCGCTGGCGGTAAATACGATGAACGGGAGCCGCGACCTCAAACTTTCGTTGACGCCGCGCACGAATCGTTCGCCGACCACCGAGCCCATGGACCCGCCCATGAAACCGAAATCGAACGCGGCGGCCACGATACCCTTGCCTCTCAACATCCCCTTCATGACTACCAGGGCGTCATTTTCGTTGCTTTGTTTTTGCGCCTGCGAAAGGCGGTCCTTGTATTTCTTGCTGTCCTTGAATTTCAACGGATCGTTCGGTTTCAGACCGGCGCCGATTTCTTCGCCGCTGTCCTCGTCCAGAAACATCTGCAGGCGTTTTCTGGCCGAAATGCGCATGTGGTATTCGCATTTAGGGCATACATTGAAATTTTTCTCCAACTCGGCATTGTAGAGAATGGCGTCGCAATTTGGACATTTGTTCCACAAGCCCTCCGGAACCGTTGTGCGTTTGCTGGAGGCCTCCGTTCTGATTGTGGAAGGAACTAATTTTTCAAACCAACTCATCGATCTGCTCCGACTCAGCCCTGACTATCCATCGCAGCGCGCATGGATTTCAACAATTCGATAATTTCCGCCTTTGCCTGCGCCGGGTCGTCCTGATTCGCTTCGATCTTGGCGATCAATGCGCTGCCGACCACCACCCCGTCGGCAATCGCGGACAGCGTTTTCGCGGTCTGCGCATCTTTGACGCCGAAACCGACGCCGACCGGCAGGCGGGTGTTTTGTTTGATCATCGCCAGCTTCTGTTCGACGTCGGCGGTATCGAGATGGCCGGCGCCGGTAACGCCCTTCAACGAAACGTAATACAAATAACCGCTGCCGACCGCATCCATCTTTCTGACCCGCTCGGCCGAACTGTTGGGCGCCAACAGGAAAATCTGGTCGATGCCGCGCTGTTTCAACAACAGTACGCAGTCATGGGCCTCCTCCGGCGGCAAATCGACCGTCAATACCCCGTCGACCTCCACGCGTTGCGCGGCGTTGGCAAAATCCTCGTAGCCCATTATCTCGATCGGATTCAGATAGCCCATCAATACCAACGGAGTCTCCCGATCGGTCTTCCGGAATTCGGCCACCATGCTCAGCACCTTTCTCAAGCCGACGCGATGCGCCAGCGCCCTTTCACTGGCGCGCTGAATCACCGGTCCGTCCGCCATCGGGTCGGAAAACGGCACCCCGAGTTCGATCACATCGGCCCCCGCCTCGACCATTTCATGCAGCATCGGCACGGTAAATTCGGGGTATGGGTCGCCGGCCGTAATAAAAGGAATCAAAGCTTTGCGACCTTGTTGTTGCAGTTGTTCGAAGCGTTGTTTCAGGCGGCTCATACCTTGAT
This sequence comes from Methylococcaceae bacterium, assembly GCA_050305675.1. Lineage (GTDB taxonomy): Bacteria > Pseudomonadota > Gammaproteobacteria > Methylococcales > Methylomonadaceae > Methylomarinum. Next base: position 6,116 of record JBNLFT010000096.1, on the reverse strand, counting down.
TCCCTCTCGTTTGGCAATGGTGTGCATATCTTTATCGCCACGCCCCGACAAATTGACTATCATAACTTGGTCGCTGCGCAGGGTCGGCGCCAGTTTCATTGCGTAGGCCATGGCATGGCTGGATTCCAACGCCGGAATAATGCCTTCCATGCGGGTCAGGGCATGAAAACCCTGCAACGCTTCGTCGTCGGTGATGTTGACATAGTGGGCCCTGCCGATATCCTTCAACCAAGCATGTTCGGGACCGACCCCGGGATAATCGAGCCCGGCGGAAATCGAATGCGTTTCGATGATCTCGCCGTCCTCGTCGGCCATTAAATAAGTTCTGTTGCCGTGCAATACACCCGGTTTGCCGGCGCATAACGGCGCAGAATGATGTCCCGTTTCGATGCCGTCGCCCGCCGCTTCGACGCCGTACATCGCAACCGACACATCGTCGATAAACGGATAGAACAACCCGATCGCATTGGAGCCGCCGCCGACACAGGCGACCAGCGCGTCCGGCAAGCGTCCCGTCATCTCCAGGCATTGCTGTTTAGCTTCGCGACCGATCACCGCCTGAAAGTCCCTGACCATTGCCGGGTAGGGATGCGGTCCGGCCACGGTGCCGATGATGTAGAAGGTATTGTCGATATTGGTCACCCAATCGCGCAATGCTTCGTTCAGGGCGTCCTTCAAGGTCCGCGAACCGGACTCGACCGGCACCACGGTCGCCCCCAATAATTTCATCCGATAAACATTCAGCGCCTGCCGTTCCACGTCGACCGCGCCCATGTATACCACGCATTCCAGCCCCAGTCGCGCCGCAACCGTAGCCGTCGCGACGCCGTGTTGACCGGCACCGGTTTCGGCGATAATGCGGGTTTTCCCCATGCGCTTGGCCAACAATGCCTGGCCGACCGTGTTATTGACCTTATGCGCGCCGGTATGATTCAGGTCCTCGCGTTTCAAATAGATCTGCGCCCCGCCGAGTTCCCTGCTCCAGCGCTCCGCATGATATAGCGGCGACGGCCGCCCCACGTAATGCTGCAAATCGGCATCGAGCTCGGCTAGAAATTCTGGATCTATCAGATACTTCCGATACGCCTCGTTGAGCTCGGTGATGGCGGGCATCAAGGTTTCCGCCACGAACATACCGCCATACGGACCGAAATGCCCCCGTTCATCCGGCAAATTATATTTTTCTGTCATCATTCTAATGTTATCGCTTCATTGGTTTTTCTTATAAACGCGGCCATTTTCGCTGCATCCTTGATGCCTTTTCGGCTTTCCACTCCGCTACTGACGTCGAGCGCGTACGGCCGGGTTTCGGTAATCGCCCGGGTAACGGTCTCGGGAGTCAGCCCCCCGGCCAAGACAATGGGCAACGGGCAGTCTGTCGGTATCAGCTTCCAGTCGAAACCATGTCCGCTGCCCCCTTTGAGCTCCGGGTGATAGGTATCCAGCAACAAGGCGGAAGCATCGTGATATTGCCGGGCAATTTCGCCGATGTCCACGTCTGCCCGCATGCGAACCGCTTTCAGATAGGGTTTGCCGTAATTCCTGCATTGGGCGGGCGTCTCGTCGCCGTGAAACTGCAGACAATCCACCGCTACGTTGTCCAACACCCTGCGGATTTGCGCGTCGTCGGCATCGACGAACAATGCCACGACGGACACGAAAGCCGGCAACGCTTTGACGATCTCGGCCGCCTTGTCCAGTCCTACATTTCTCGGACTGGGCGGATAAAACACCAATCCGATCGCATCCACTCCCAAGCCGGCCGCATACACGGCATCCTGCTGCCGGGTAAAACCGCAAATTTTAACGCGCGTACGCATAAAACGCCTCAAAAAAACAAGCCTATTAGGATACCATAAAATTCGCCCGCGTTGCCGCCTAACAGGCACAAAAAAGGCCGACATTCATCGGCCTTTCGCTGCCGCTCGGCAAAATCAGCGCCGACTAATGCGCATGCTGGTGTTGCTGGAAAAATTCCAGCATCGATGAACCCACCGCTTCCACGGCAACCCCGTATTTGTAGACCATCAATCCGCCCATATCGGCGGCAAGAACCACCAGCACTCCCAAGATCAGAGCCATGATCAGGTACAGGACGTTGGCGCCCCCTCTAATCAGGCCGCCGCTGAACAAACGCCAGAACGACAGCACGGTGGATAACCCCAATATGCCGACGCCCAAGTGCTTATGCCGCTCCATAATGGCATGCACGTCGTCGCCGTGCGGCACGGTGGCGGCCGCCTCCAGACCTGCGGCAACGGTCGCCGCCGCCATCAGCGTCCCCAGAACAGCAGCCAACTCGCCGCCTGGCGCCAGCTTTGCCTGCCGAACAGGCTGCCGGCAAAATCGATCAACACGAAAAAGGTGAAAAAAGCAATCGGAAAATGGACCAACAACGGATGAACGTTCGCCATCGCCGAGACGCCCGGCATCAGGGCGGCAAAGATGTCCGGCGGAGACTTGGTCGCCAGCGACTCCAAGAAGGCCAACAAATGCTCCACCGTTCCGGCGACCCCCTCCCCGTGCTTTCCTTGCGCGCCGTGCACGGCGAAGGAAAGAGTTTGATTCAAATCGAACATGATTGATTATCTATGATGATGGCAAATTGTCATTTTAGCACCCGGCGCTGGAAGGCAAAACCGCCATCGCGCATAACGGCATGCAGCGCCGCGGCAACGCCGGAATGGTTTCTCCAACATGCGAAGCGGAGAAAGGGATTGCACGTGCCGGCAATCGAACTCGCAATTCGTCAATCAAAGCGCTTGGCATCTTGCGGCAAGCGATCGAACAACGGGTGTTTGGCGATCGCGTACTGTTCCGGATAGTACACCCCGCCCAAATACAAACCCTGTGGCGGAGCCGTCAATCCGCCCTGTTCGCGGTCCTTAATCCGCAGCAAATGATCGGTCCAATCCAATGGCTTGCGTCCCCGGCCGATATCCATCAACACGCCGGCAATATTCCTAACCATGTGATGAACGAAAGCATTGGCCGAAATATCCATAATCACCCTGTCCCGCTCGCGATGGACATCGATAAAATAGATCAACCGGCACGGGCTGACGGACTGACAGCTACTGGCGCGAAACGAGGAAAAATCATGCTCGCCTAGCAAAACCTGGGCCGCCTGATGCATTTTAGTCTCGTCCAACGGCTCGTAACACCAGGTCATTTGACGATGATGCAGAGCCGACCGGACCGGACGGTTGAAGAATACGTAGCGATAAAAGCGGGCTGTCGCGCTATAGCGGGCATGAAAATCGTCTACCGCCGGTTGCGCCCATAAGATTCTGACATCCTCCGGCAATTGGCTGTTGCCGCCCATGACCCAGGCGCGCCGATCGCGTTCGGCCTCGCAGTCGAAATGCACCACCTGCTCCAAGGCATGCACCCCGGCGTCGGTGCGCCCGGCGCAGACCACCGTTACCGAGCGTCCGGCAATCTTGGATAGCGCGCTCTCCAGTTCCGCCTGAACGGTGCGTTTACCGAGCTGAAATTGCCAGCCGTGAAAACGGCTGCCGTCATATTCGACGCCTAATACGATTCTGGGCATGACTTTTCGGTCCCGGGATTGCCGCTATTCGTGTATAAAAACACGGAAGCCGGGGGTCACACGCTGGAACAAATCGAGCACGTCGGCGTTGTTCATGCGGATGCAACCGTGCGACTCGGGTTTGCCCTGCAACAGATGGTCCGGACAACCGTGGATGTAGATATATCGCCAGCCTGAATCGACCCGGCCGTAACGGTTTTTGCCCGGTTCCAGGCCGTTCAGCCACAGGATCCGAGTTAAAATCCAGTCGCGCTCGGGATATCTCTTCGCCAGCTCGGCACTGTAGACTTCGCCGGTCGGCCGGCGTCCGGAGAATACCGCATTCAGCGGCGCCCCGGCGCCGATCTTGGCGCGGACTCGGTGCCACCCCCTCGGCGTGCATTCGCTGCCCATCAACTCTCCGGGCCCGTTTTTCGCGGTCGATACCGGATAACTCTTAACGATCACGTCGCCCGCCAGATACGTCATTCGTTGCTCAGCGATGGAAACATCCAAATAGCAGTCGCCCGGTTTCATTTTTCGAACAGCGCGATCGATTCGACATGCGCCGTCTGCGGGAACATGTCCATAACCCCGGCCTTGACCAGCTTGTAGCCCAGCTCGTTGACCAGGATCCCCGCGTCCCGCGCCAACGTCGAGGGATTGCAAGACACGTAGACGATGCGCTGCGGGTTCCAATGCTTGAAATTATGCAGAATCTCGGATGCGCCCGCGCGCGACGGATCCAACAATATCTTGCTGAACTTACGTTTGCTCCACGGTTGATCGCCGACATCCTTGCTGAGGTCGGCTACAAAAAACTCGACGTTGTCCAGATGATTCAACCCGGCATTTTCGCGGGCGTGTTTAACCAGCGGCAGATCGCCCTCGATTCCAACCACGCGACCGGCGTTGGTCGCCAGCGGCAGGGTAAAGTTTCCGAGCCCGCAGAACAAATCCAGTACTTCGTCGTTTTCGTTCAACTGCAGCGCATCGATCGCTCGGTTGACCATCTTGCGGTTGATGTCGTAATTGACCTGGGTGAACATCGCCGGGCGAAATCTGAACTGAATTCGTTGCTCCGGCAGCCGGTAGACCGGTATCACTTCCGGATCTCCCGGAATCGGCGCGATCGTATCCGGCCCTTTCGGCTGCAGACACATGCTGATGCCATACCGTTTTCCGAACTCGCTCATGATGCGCTCGTCCTCAGCCGTCGGCGCCTCCAGCACCCGGAACGCCAACACGCACTCGCCGTCGCCGATGGCGACTTCGATCTGCGGAATCTTGTCTTTGATCGTGAGCCGACCGATCATTGCCGACAGTGCCAGCAGATTTTCGCCGACGATCGGTTGCATAACCTTGCAGCTTTCGATTTCGGCCAGAAACGGATTGCGCCGTTCGCGAAAACCGACCAATACCCGGCCTTTCTTGGCGACGTATTTGACGCCCATCCGGGCCTTGCTGCGATAACCCCAATGCGGGCCGGTCAAGGCCTCCCAGATTTGCGGTATTTCCACCTTCCCAATGCGCCGAAACTGTTCCTTCAGCAAGTCCTCCTTGAACCGGATTTGCTCGGCGTCGTCGACGTGCTGAAAGCTGCAACCGCCGCAACTGCCGAAATGGGGACAAGCCGGTTGCACCCGGTGTTTCGACGGCGTCAGCAACGAAACCACTTTGCCCTCGGCGTAGTCCCGCCGGATGTCGGTATAAACGAATTCCAATTCTTCCCCGGGCAAGGCCTCGTCGATAAATACCGCCTTGCCGTCGACATGGGCGACGCCCCTGCCGTCGTGCGCCAGCGATTCGATTGTGACTTTAACCGGCATTTCCGGTAGTTTTTTCTTTCTGACTCGTCGTCCTGCCATGCTTACTTTTGTTTCCAACTACCGTTCGAAGTCTGATACCACCAACCGCTATGGGCATTGCCCACCCAGCGGGCGGCAAAGGTATCCTTGATTTGATTGAACCATTCCGGATGCCCGTTGGCATTGGCAATGGCCTGATAAAGCTTGATCCGGTCGGCGTTCTCGGCGGCGATCAACTTGTCGACTTTGTTCTTGTCCTTCAACGCAACGGCGCCTTTGGCCGCCAACATGCCGTCGGCTTTGATACCGATCACGCCGCTGTCGTAAAACGGCTTCAGTTGCCCGAAGCGACTTTGCATGGCCGCCTGCAAGCGTCTGATGTCCGGGCTTTCCACCGACAAATTGGCTTCGGCACGGGCCGGACTGATCACAAAATCGAGGATCCGGTCGAGACCGCTGTAGAAACCGACCTGCTTTCCGGTCAAACCGGATTGCGGCTGCTGACCTTGGTCCTTTTTCTCCTGCTGAATCTCCTGAATGATTTCGTCGGCGACCTTCTCGGCCGCGGCGGCCGGAAAGTAGATATTTATCGTAACGCAGGCGCTCAGTAATAAGGCGCCCAGAAAAGTCATCTGTTTCATCATAATCTCCCATTACAAATGCACGGCATCGTCGGTACGGCTCTAAGTAGCCGAGCGCAGGCCGTCGGATTATTCGACCACCGCGTTGTCGGTGGCGGTAATACGGCGCAATCGCTGCAGCAGCACGTTCCAATC
>JBNLFT010000095.1:0-9516 GCA_050305675.1 Methylococcaceae bacterium | reverse complement strand
CCTGCATCTGCGTGCTATCGATGTTTTGGATGCAGGACTGCATGTCTTGCATCCGCTGCATCATTTGCTGCATTTGCCCCTGATCCATGGTCTGCGGCATTTGGGCGAAAGCAAACGTGGGCGTAAGCAATAAGGCAAACATCTGTTTTTTCATGGGTTCCTCGAGAGATAGGGAGTGTCGGGAAAATAATAGTCGAAGCCGTAGCGTACGCCTAGCCCGGATATTTCATGAAGGGGATGGATTTTCCGGGAAAGAAAGCGGGCGGAACCGCTGCTCGCCGGTTGTATCGCGCGGTCAGTAATCCGGACGATCGCCGACGGGCGCGTCGCCTGCAACAGTCCCCGCCCGGTTCGCCGACGATGGGCAGGGAGATGCCGGGGAAAGTGCGATTACTTCAACGACAGGTTTTCGGTTCTGCCGCTGATATCGAAGCTCAATTTACCTTCTTTGGCCAGCCAGCCGATGGCACGTTGGACATCGGTCTTATTCAGGCCGGTTTCCTTGGCGACTTTGGAAACGCTCGCTTCGCCGTTTTCGTTCAGGTAATTCCAGATCTTGCCGGCGGCATCGCCAATGATTTCGTTAGACATAGCTTTTCCTCGATTTTGAAGGTTGAATAAAAAAATCAAATTTATTTGTTATGCTCGTCGGGAAGGACAATATTGAGCTCCAGGGTTTCCTGATCGTCGTCTTGTTCGAAGTTTACGGAAATGGCGTCTTCGCCTACGTTAACATATTTCCGCACGACGGCCAGAATTTCTTGCTGCAGTTTGGGCAGATAAGACGGGCGGTTGCGGGCGGCCCGTTCGTGGGCCACCAGAATTTGTAAACGTTCCTTGGCCAGCGAAGCTGAGCGTGGTTTCGTGGATCTGAAATAATCTAAGAGACTCATTACTTACTCCTGAACAGCTTGCCGAACAGTCCTTTCTTCTCTTCGTCGATGAAGCGGTGAGGTTTATCCTCGCCCAAGTAGCGGGCTACGATATCGGCATACGCTTGTCCGGCATCGCTTTCTTCGTCCAAAATGACCGGAACGCCCGAATTCGAGGCGTTCAACACCGATTTGGACTCCGGAATGACGCCCAATAAATGCAGCGACAGAATATCCTGCACGTCGTCGACGCTCAACATTTCGCCCAGTTTAACCCGGTTCGGGGAATAGCGGGACAACAGCAAATACTCCTTGATCGGGTCTTCGCCGTTTTCGGCGCGGCGCGATTTGCTGGACAAAATGCCCAACATCCTGTCGGAGTCCCGGACCGAGGAGACCTCCGGGTTGGTGACGATAAAGGCATCGTCGGCGAAATACATGGCCAGGGTTGCACCGCGCTCGATACCGGCCGGCGAGTCGCAGACGATGTATTTGAAATCCTTCGCCAATTCCTCAAGCACCTTGGCGACGCCTTCTTTGGTCAACGCCTCTTTGTCGCGGGTTTGCGAGGCCGGCAAAATGAAAAGCCGGTCGCAGCGTTTGTCCTTGATCAGCGCCTGGTTCAATGTCGCTTCGCCGTTGATGACATTGATGAAGTCGTACACGACGCGGCGCTCGCACCCCATGATCAAGTCGAGATTGCGCAGGCCCACGTCGAAGTCGATCACCGCGGTTTTATGGCCTTTTTTTGCCAGTCCCATGGCAATCGCTGCACTGGTCGTCGTTTTGCCAACGCCGCCTTTACCTGATGTTACGACGATAATTCTGGCCAAAATATGTTCCTCCAACAATAGGGTTAAATAGGTGTGATAATCAGCGCCTGATCCTGTAGGTAGATCTGTACCGGTTTACTGCGAATCGATTCGTCCAATTCGTCGCTGATTTTGTAATTGCCGGCTATTGCGATCAACTCGGCCTGTAGGTCCGAGCAGAATATTCTGCTGGCGGCATCGCCTTGCACGCCGGCTAACGCCCGTCCTCGTAACGAACCGTAGACATGAATATTGCCTTCGGCCATGATCTCGGCTCCCGCACTGACGGTGGCGGTGACGATTAAATCCCCCTTGGCGTAGACGCGTTGTCCCGACCGGATGGGGTGGGTGATCAATTTATTTTCGATCGCGGACGCGGCGGCTTCCTTCGGTTCCGGTTCGGTCTCGACCGCTTGCGGATTGATAGTGGCGGGCTGCGGGGGTGGTTGCCGATTAGGGGCGACGGCTTGCGTTGCATGGGCCGAATGAACCGGCAGCTTCATGTCGATGGCGCTTTGATTTTGTGCTTCCGTTCCGCCGCGGATGCCGATGGGCAGAAATTTATTCGCCCTCAGGATGTCCACCAGGGCGGCGACTTCGATAGGCAGCTCATGTTTGTTCAGTTCCCGCAAGTCGACCAGCAGCGGCGAATGTTTGAAAAACTCCGGCGCCTGGGCGATTTTTTCCTGCAACTGGTGCTCGATCTGTCGCAGATCGTTATGAATCAGGATCAAGGCAGGCACATTCAAAGAGGTGCTTTTAAATTCTAAAGCGGCTTTGTGCGGCGCGGAACTGTCGATCGACATCGGGATTTGCAAGTCAAGTAGCTAATGCACTGAATGTTAACATCTTAAAACGGAAAAATCATTTTTCCATGCTTAACAGCCGTAATTTTATCTGTTCGTTGTCTGGCAAACGAATTTCAAGGCTGCGGGCCACATTTTGATTTGTGCCGACGCTGAAATATTTCGGTGGAAACAGGTGTTGCTCGACGGCATTCGCCGACGTCAGGATTCGTTCCGCAAGCTCGCGTATGTGTTGGGCGATTTGTTTGGGCGAGGAAAATACCGCGGCGATGGCACCGGCGTTGACATAAGCCTTGGAAAAACCGATCAGCGGGATGTTGTAGCGGTAGCTGGTTAGCAACAGATACGGGATCGTCTCGCGGTTGTGAATCATCGGATCCGGGAGCGCCAGTATCACATCCGAATGCCGGCTCAATTCGTCGAACTGGCGATTCAGGTCGGCGGTCGAGTCGATGCTGCGATCGATTAATTGCAGATGCCTTATTTCGGCCTCGCGTTGCAACTCGACGATATTGTCCGCCGAGAAATCGGCCGTCAACACGCCAATCTTGTTCGCCTGCGGCAGTATTGCGGTCAGCAGATTGAGTTGCCGGGTGATCGGTTGGTCGAGAAGAATCGTGTAATGGCGTCCCGATCGCGGGCACCGGTTGATGATGCACAGGCGCCGGTCGAAGGCGCTTCGCCTGGACAGCAGCGCGTTCAATGTGGTGTTGTGGGTTCGGTTGGCGCGTAACGCGGCCTGGAAACCCAGCGTGACGATCAGGGAAGGATCGCGCCGCTCGAGTTGTTGTTCGGTTATCTCGCCGCTATCGAGATAGTCGGCCGATGCTTGCCGCCAAGGTTCCTGGCTTTTCAGCTCTTTGACAACTTGGGCATGGATTCTCGATCCGGCATCGGAAATTATCAGGATCGACTGGTTGGCCGAGAAAGCCAGCGAGGAAAACACCAGGGAAAGCAAACCGCCGACGATACAACCTGCCAGCCTGTTTGCAAAAAGCGCAACTATATTAAAGGTCCCGTCGGAGCGGAACGCTGAAACGTACATATGGTGTTGCCGGTTTCGATGGATTAGAGTTGCCGGTGAATGCCAAAGCGGGTGCCGCCGAAGCAGATTCAAAGTAGAAATCGAATGATTTCGATGTTATGCGGATTAGTGTAACGTGAAATAGCGACAACGCCTAGCCTTGGCTGGGCGCTTCGCCGACCGGTCGTTTCCAGCGGGTGGAAACGCTCCGGCGACGAGGCCGAGACTCGGCAAATCAGGGCATCATATAGCCGCGAATCGCATAATACAAAAAGGCCGCCAGCAGACCGGACAGCGGAACAGTGATCACCCAGGCGGCAGCGATTTTGTACAAATGCGAGCGCTTGACGAGTTCCTTGCGGTACACCTTTTTCAGACTTTTGCGCTCCTTGCGGCTCAGTTCGCTGGTCTCCTTGTTGGCTTTGAGTTCGGCCAGAATCTCGGCTTTCTTTTCGATCGAAGCGGCTTCGAATTCCTGCAACAAGGCCTCGACTTTTTCCGGGTCCACTTCCCGGTGATGTTCCCGAATCGCCGCGATCCGCTTGGCGTTGCTGTGTTTCAGGTATTCGCGCAGAAAGCCGACGCCGAAGATGGCGCCGACCGCGGTATGGGTCGAGCTGACCGGCAGCCCCAATTGGCTGGCCAAGATGACGGTGATTGCCGCCGCCATGGCGACGCAAAAGGCGCGCATCTTATCCAGATCGGTGATTTCGGAACCTACGGTCCGAATCAGTTTCGGGCCATACAGCGCTAACCCTAGCGAAATACCCAAGGCGCCGACCACCATGATCCACAGCGGGATCGCCGCCTTGGTGGCGACGCCTCCGCTGAAAATGGCGTCGTTGATGGCTGCCAGCGGACCGACCGCGTTGGCCACGTCGTTCGCGCCGTGGGCGAAACTCAATAAGGCCGCGGAGCAAATCAGCGGCAGCGAGAACAGCGTGTTGACGCTTTCCTTGCTGTTTTCCAGTTTCAGCGCGGCCTTTTCGGCCAACGGCGCGATCAGGAAATAGGTCGCGATGGCGACGGCCAGGCCGATGCCGGCGGCCGGCATGAAATCGACTTTCCAGAGGTGCTTGATGCCTTTCAGCAGGATATAGGTGGTGAACGCCCAGGTCATCGCCGCTATCAGGATCGGTACGATGCGTTGCGCGGAAGCGACCATGTCTTCCTGGTAGGTGATGGTGCGCTTGATGAGGTATAAGAACGATGCGGCGATGATCCCGCCGAGCACCGGCGAGATGACCCAACTGGCTGCGATCTTGCCGAATTCCGGCCAGTTCGCGATGCCCAGCCCGCCGGCGGCAATGCCTGCCCCCAGCACCCCGCCGACAATCGAATGGGTCGTGGAGACCGGTGCGCCCAGCCACGTCGCAAGGTTGATCCACAGAGCCGAGGAGACCAGAGCAGCCATCATCGCCGCCATGAAGATTGTAGGATCGCTGACCAATTCCGGATCGATGATCCCCTTGGAAATCGTCCCGACCACATCGCCGCCGGCAATGATGGCTCCGCCCGCCTCGAAAATCGCGGCGATGACGATGGCTCCCAGCAGCGACACGGCTTTCGAACCGACCGCCGGACCGACGTTGTTGGCGACGTCGTTGGCGCCGATATTCAACGCCATATAGCCGCCGATGACCGCGGCGGTAACTAGGATATGGCTGCCGGAGTCGGGCAGGACGGCGCCGGACACGTAATAACCGACGACTAAGATGAACAGCACGGCAAGCCCCGCTTTGACAATATCCAGCAGGTAACCGGGGCGGCGATGGTTGTGCGCAACGTTTTCTAAATTCATGGAAAATCCAGTTTAGTTATGTTGTTAATTCAGCGCGACATTATGACCAATGTTACAAAAAGATGACAGTTTTGCGATACTTGGGTCGAATGGGGCGCTCGTCGAGCGGCAACGGGGGATCTTTTTTTTACCCGGAAAACCTCTTGATTTATAAGAAAATAGTCGTACGGCGAAGTGGGTTCGGTCTTGCATTTCACGGCATAATCCTTTACTTTAACCGACTACCCGCAAGGCTAGGGGTGCTTGTTGAGAGACCGTTTCGGCAACAGGCTGAGATAAACCCTTTGAACCTGATCCGGTTAACACCGGCGTAGGAAAGCCAACACTTCCCTGCGCTTGAGATTTATTGAATGTGGAGATAAGCATGAGCGCTGTCCGAGAAGATATTGCCGCAGGTGGCGGCAGTAGCGTAAGAATCGATTCCTATCCCGCGTCGGAAAAAATCTATGTCGAAGGCAGCCGCCCCGATATTCGCGTGCCGATGCGCAAAATCACCTTGTCCGATACTCCGGCCCATTTCGGCGCCGAGAAAAATCCTCCGCTTTTTGTTTACGACACCTCCGGCGTTTACACCGATCCGGCGGTGGAGGTCAATTTGCATCGCGGTCTCGGCCCGGTGCGCGAGCAATGGATCGCCGAGCGCAACGATACCGAGCAACTGGACGGTCCGAGCTCGGCCTACGGCCGCGAGCGGTTGAGCGACCCCGCTACCGCGGATCTTCGCTTCGAGCATATCAGCAAACCGCGGCGGGCCAAAGCCGGAATGAACGTGACCCAAATGCACTATGCCCGGCAAGGCGTCATCACGCCGGAAATGGAGTATATCGCGATCCGCGAAAACCAGAACATGGAGGAAATGCGCGAGTATTTGAAAGGCCGCCATCCGGGGCAGGCGTTCGGCGCTTCCATTCCGGCGGTGATCACGCCGGAATTTGTGCGCGACGAAGTGGCCCGGGGACGCGCGATCATTCCGGCCAACATCAATCACCCGGAACTAGAGCCTATGATCATCGGCCGCAATTTCCTGGTCAAGATCAACGGCAATCTGGGCAATTCGGCGATCACCTCGTCCATCGAGGAGGAAGTGGAAAAAATGCTGTGGGGCATACGCTGGGGAGCCGACACGATCATGGATCTGTCGACTGGCAAGAATATCCACGAAACCCGCGAGTGGATCCTGCGCAATTCGCCGGTGCCGATCGGCACCGTACCGATTTATCAGGCGTTGGAGAAAGTCGACGGCAAAGCCGAGGAACTGACCTGGGAAATTTTCCGCGACACGCTGATCGAACAAGCCGAGCAGGGAGTCGATTATTTCACGATTCATGCCGGCGTGCGCTTGCATCACGTGCCGTTGACCGCCAAGCGGCTGACCGGCATCGTTTCCCGCGGCGGTTCGATCATGGCGAAATGGTGCCTGGCCCATCACACGGAAAGCTTTCTCTATACCCATTTCGAGGAAATCTGCGAAATCATGAAAGCCTACGACGTGTCCTTTTCGCTGGGTGACGGTTTGCGTCCGGGGTCGATCTACGACGCCAACGACGAGGCCCAATTCGGCGAATTGGAGACGCTCGGCGAATTGACCGGGATCGCCTGGAAGCACGACGTGCAGACGATGATCGAAGGGCCGGGCCACGTGCCGTTGCACATGGTCAAGATCAACATGGACAAGCAACTGGAGGATTGCCACGAGGCGCCGTTCTACACCCTGGGCCCGTTGACCACCGATATCGCACCCGGTTACGACCACATCACTTCCGCGATCGGCGCGGCCAATATCGGCTGGTACGGCTGTGCGATGCTGTGCTACGTGACCCAGAAAGAGCACCTGGGTTTGCCCAACAAACAGGACGTGCGCGAGGGCATCGTGACCTACAAGATCGCCGCTCACGCCGCCGATCTGGCGAAAGGCCATCCGGCCGCGCAGGCCCGCGATAACGCGATGTCCAAGGCGCGTTTCGAATTCCGCTGGGAGGACCAGTTCAATATTTCGCTGGATCCGGAAAAGGCCCGTTCCTTCCATGACGAAACGTTACCGAAGGAATCGGCCAAGATTGCCCATTTCTGCTCGATGTGCGGTCCCCATTTCTGCTCGATGAAGATCAGTCAGGACGTACGCGATTATGCCGCGGAAAAAGGCATCGGGGAGACGGAAGCGCTGCAACAGGGAATGGACGAAAAATCGCATCAATTCCTGGAGGAAGGGGCCGATATCTACCACAAGGTTTAATGGCGACTACAAAAAGGGTGCAGCGATGCACCCTTTTTGTTTCTATCGCTGTAAACGCGGGCGGATTTCGGATAGGCTGCCACCGAACCGGGGGGAGTCGACTAAAAATAACAAATATAACCATTGCCGCATAGTTGCTGAGGTATTTAAAATAAAGGCGCTTACTTGCGGTTTGTTTTCTTAATATTTGGAGGTTTCGAGCTATATGAAAAAAATGATTTTGTTGGGATTGGCGATCGCAGGGCTGTCGTCGATCTCGTTCAGCGCAGCGGCTAAAAGCGACGACAGTGAGTTTCCGGCGGCCTATTTTCAGCCGAAAGTGATTTATATCGATAAAGACGCCGCCAAGGCGAGCGGAAAGGTCCGCAAGGCCAAGAAAAGAAAGGCGGCATTCGATCCGAAATACCCGGCCGCTTATTTCGAGCCGAAAGTGATCTATCCGTAACACCGACCGGCTTATTCGGCCATAGAAAAAGGCGACCGCTGGGTTGCCTTTTTTTATGCGCCGTTACCATGCCTCGCCGCCTTCCGGTTCGCCGTCGGCGACGGCCTGTCGGCCGAGCGGTCTTACACCGCCGCCTGCTTGGCTCCTGTCCCGGGGGAGTTAGCCACTACAACGCGGTCGCGCCCCTGTTGTTTGGCTTTGTACAGCGCGGCGTCGGCGGCGCTGATCAGGTCGTCGCATTTTTGCCCGTGCTCCGGGAACATGGCGACGCCCAACGAAATCGAGATGCTGCCGAGTTTTTGCCCGCGCGATTCGACCGACAGCAGTTTGGTCTTTTGCCGCAACTCTTCGCAGCGCCGCAACAGGTCGTCCTGGCCGAGGTCCAGCAACACCATGACGAATTCCTCGCCCCCGTAGCGGCAGGCAATGTCTTCGCGTCGGGTTTGCGATTTCAACAGCCCGCCGAATTCCCGCAGTACCGCGTCGCCGCCGTCGTGGCCGTAGGTATCGTTGTAGCGCTTGAAATGGTCGACGTCCAACACGATCACGCCCAGCGTCGCGCCGTTGCGTTTGGCGCGGGCCAATTCGCGCTCCAGCGAATCGACCAGGTAGCGCCGGTTGTATAGCTGGGTCAACGGATCGCGCACCGATTGATCCTGCAACGCCTCTCTAAGACGGATGTTGCTCAGCGCCAGCGCGACCTGGCCGGTGAAGATGGTGGCAATGTTATGGATCGCGTCGATCGCCGCGGTGCGCTCCTTGTCGTCTTCCTCGAATTGCGGCAACTGCAAATGCAGAATGCCGCGGGTCTCGCCGTACGAACTCATCGGCAGGCACAGGTAGCCGCGCCGGGCGTCGGGCTTCATGTGCCAGCACGGCAAGCCGTTCTTCGGTTCGGGTACGAGATGGGACTTGCCCTGGCGCAGCGACCAGCAGTCGTCGATACCGAACACATTCTGGCTTTCGTGGCTTTCGCCCCATTCGACCACGGACTCGATCAGCGAGCGCGAGTCGTTGATCAGGCAGATCAAGCCCGAAGTTTTGGAGAACAGGCGGCGAGCGTACAAACTGATGACCGGATAGGTCTCGGGCAATGTCCGGCAGACTTGCAGGCACTGGTTCATTTCGCTGAGCAGCGTGTTTTCCCAGTCGTGGCGATTGAGCTCGGCGAACGAGCGTTGCAGCGATTTTTCCGCCAGCTTGCGTTCCGAGATGTCCTGGCTGGAACCGATGAAGCCGGAAAAGCGGGCCTGCTCGTCGAAATAGGGCTCGCCGGTATCCAATATCCAGCGGTATTCGCCGTCGTGGCGGCGTAATCGATACTCCATCTGAAACGGCAATTGGGCCTTGAACGCGGCTTCGAACGCGGCCAGGCAGTCTTTGCGCTCGTCCGGGTGCAGTGCCTCGAACCAGACCGCACCCGGATCCGATTGGCCGTTAAAGCCGGTGAATCGGGCCCATTTGCGGTTGAAAAACTGGCTTTTGCCGTCGGGGTCGGTCATCCACAACATGACCGGCGCGAA
>JBNLFT010000094.1:0-9616 GCA_050305675.1 Methylococcaceae bacterium | reverse complement strand
TTCCATTGCGCTAGGGTAATGCTGATATTGTCGCAATTGAGGCCTCCGTTCTCCAGCGCGATATCAACCAGTCGTTTCGGACCATCCTCCTCCAGAGGATGGTTTTGGAGTATGTCGGGGATCCGCTCCGTTTCCACGGATTGCCAAAAACCGTCGCTGCAAAGCAGGAACATATCGCCGCATTCCAAAGTGCTGGCGTGAATGTCCGGTTCCGGATCCTTGTTGCCCCCTAATCGCTTGACCAGTTGATTCTGGACGGTATCGGCTTCCTTGCTGTGCTTTTCGATTAAGCCTTGATCGATCATCAATTGCCGTAGCGAGTGATCCAAGGTCCGGTTGATCAAGCGGTCTTGCCGGTAGTGGTAAAGGCGGGAGTCGCCGACGTGCGCCCAATAGGCTTGCCGTTTATCGAGATACAGCAGGACGCAGGTCGTTCCGGGAGCGGTCGACGTTTCCGTTTCGAGTTGATTGATCGTTTCGTGGGATTGCCGGCATATCGCTTCGAGCAATGATTCGGGATTGCCGATTTTTCGTTTCTTGAACGCCTGTTCCGCGGTATCGACCACGATCTGCGCGGCGAGGTCGCCCTTGGGAATTCCGCCCATGCCGTCGGCGACAACCAGCAAATGTTTGTCGCGGTGATGAAATATGCCTACCCGGTCCTGTTGTTCTTCTCGTTTACCTATGCTGAGTGCTTGTCCGAATTTCCAGGGCATCTGCGATTCCTCTTTATTGATATGGTTGTCCGGCGCTCAATCAAACAACGACGTAATTTTTCCGAAAACGCGCTTAGGAGCGTCGGTAAAGGCATTGGTTTGATCTTTCAGTGCCAGTAATCGGGGCGATGAGGGCGTCAGCGAAAGACCCTTTTCGATATATATTTTCGCTTGGCTGTACTTGAACTCTTGCAAATTGGCCTCGGCCAGATCCCCGTAGGCGTCGGCGACCTTGGCTGTGCCCTGTAGCGCGGCGGGATTGTTAGGGTCCAAGTCCAACACTTTCCGGAAATAGAACATGGCGTTATCGCGTGCCGGGGACGTCAACCTGCGACTACGTAATGCACCGTCGGCCTTGGCAAGGTTCCAATCCAAGTCGCGCCGGATTCGGTCCATTAATAACGACACGCGCTCTATTCCCGCCAACGCCTGCGGATTGCCGGGATCGGCTTCGAGCACTCGGTGATAAGCGCCGTTGGCTTGTTCGAGAACCCCCAGAGGGGGCTGCGAGGCGTCGAGAAGGGTTTGCGCGTCGGCAAGATAGCGCTCAATTTCATTCCGCGTCTCCGCTGAAAGAATGTGGTTATCGTCGGCAGTCTTGACGGATGCCGTCGCCGGCAAGGACGATTGTAGGGGTGGGTAAATATAAGCTGTCGCCGCAACCGCTAACGATGCCGCAAGGGCAAAGCCGACGCCCAGGTAACGCCGCCGGATTGCCGTCGAGCCGCTGTTTGTCGACGCTTCGGCCAAGCTCTCGGCAGCACCGGCTGTACGGCCGAATTTGCCGGTTAACCTGTGCCGGGAACCGGGGTTCGGCAAACGCTCGATATAATCGATCAACTCGGCCGCCGATTCGAACCGCTGGTCGGCTTTTTTGGCGATCATTAAATCCAACAACGCCTGGTAGTGCGCAAGATCTTGCGGAAGCGGCGCGGCTTCCGTCGTCAAGTGGGCAATGATGATTTCGATGGGGGATTCGCCGGAAAACGGCTGCCGGCCGGTCAGCATTTCATAAAACACGATGCCCAGGCTGTAGATGTCGGTTCTCGGATCCAATGTTTTCTGTTCCGCCTGTTCCGGACTGAGGTAGTGGGGGCTGCCGATCGCCGAACCGTCCATGGTTAGCGACGAGTCTGCCTGTAACTGCCGGGCGACACCGAAATCGGTTAAAACCGGCAAATCGTCGCCCCTGAAGAGAATGTTTTCGGGTTTGATATCGCGGTGGATAATGCCTTTTTGGTGGACGAAGGCGAGACATTGAGCGATCAGCTTGAGCAATCGCAGTGCTTCGCCGGTTGCCAGACCGGTATCGATACGTTGCTTGAGATCGCCGCCTTCGAGATACTCCATGGCCAGAAAGCAGCGGCCGTTGACCTCTCCCAGGTCGTGAATGGTGATGATGTTGCGGTGTTCCAACGAGGCGATGATTTTACCCTCGTTGAAAAAGCGTTGGGCTTGGGTGTCGGTATCGAATTTCTTAAGAACTTTTAGTGCCACCAGGCGGTCGAGAGAGGTTTGCCGCGCCAGATAAACGTCGGCCATGCCGCCTTCGCCTAGCCGCTGTTGGATCTCGTATCCCGGAACCTGGATAGCCAATGTTAACGACCTCGGTATAACCGCTCAGCGTTTGCTTTGGCGGCCTAGGAACGGAGCCCGAATTGCAGCGACGTGCCGCGGATTTCGATCACATTCCCTTCCGCGAGTTTGCTTCTGATTTTAATCGGCTTCCCGTTAAGCTTGGCTTTGCCGCGTTTTTCGGGAACCAGATAGTAACCGTCGCTTTGGCGGACGATTTTGGCGGCGACTTTCGGCGCCAGCCAGCCTCCGACCTGGAAATCGCAGTCCGGCGATTTTCCGAAGCTGAAGCGGGATTTCGACAAATCGATCCTGAGGCCGGCCAACGAGCCGTTGGAGACTTTAAGGAAGGCATTTTTTTCCCTGCTTTCCTTTAACAGGCCGCCTAATTTTGTCAGGTCTACTTCCACGGTGGCCGACGATTGTGCGGTGTTGGGTTTTTCGGACGATGATTTGGGGGACGGATGTTCGACCGTCGACGGTAGATCGATGGCGACGAATCGCAATTTGTGTTTAAAGATGCCGATTTCATCGCCGAGTTTAAGTTCCCTGTCCGATATCCGTTCGCCGTTCAGATAAACGCCGTTGGTACTTTTTAGGTCGTATAGGGTAAATTTATCGCCGTTCTTGATGATTTCGGCATGATGTCCCGATACGCCGACGTTGTCGATAACGATGTCGTTGTCTTGCTGACGGCCGATACGAGTGATCAAAGACGTCAGTTGGTGTTTTGATTTGAGTTCGTCGTTAAAATAAACATTCAGGTAACTCATGGCGCTGTTTCCCCGGACAAACGATAGGAAGTGAATGGTTTTAAGATTACGTTAAAATCGCTAAGATTTTTTTGATCCTATTCACCGTATGTAAAAAATGCTCGAGTGTTCCAACCGATGGCAAACATTTTGATTCTTTATTCCACGACGGACGGCCATACCCGGGAAATCTGCCGCCGCCTCGAACAGGTGCTGGAAGCCCTGGGCCGGCAGGTGAGCGTACGCGCCATCGATTCCGGACCGGTCGCGCTCGAGACGTTCGATACGATCGTGCTCGGCGCGAGCATTCGCTACGGCAGGCACGCCAAGCAGGTTTACCGTTTTATCGACAGCCATCGCGAGCTGCTGGACAGTCGGGCAACCGCGTTTTTCTCGGTAAATGCCGTGGCCCGGAAAGCGGAAAAGAACCGGCCGGAAACCAACCCTTATTTGCGGAAATTCCTCCGCCAAATCGATTGGCGGCCGAAGAAGCTGGCGGTATTTGCCGGAAAAATCGATTATCCTCGTTATCGGACGCTGGACCGCCTGATGATACGGTTAATCATGTGGATGACTCACGGACCTACCGACCCGAATGCGGTGGTCGAATTCACCGATTGGCAGCAGGTTGAGGCTTTCGGCAAAGAGATCGCCGACATGTGACGGGTCGCGATCGACGGCGTCGGTTCAGGCCGATTTGCCGCAGCAGCGTTTGAATTTTTTACCGCTGCCGCAAGGGCATGGTGCGTTCTTGCCTTGGTTGACGGGTTGTCCGACCTTGGCTACCGATTTGACGACGCCGTCCAGATAGAACCATAGTCCGTCGTGTTTGACGAAGCGGCTGATTTCATGCATCGCGTATTCGTCGCCGTCCAGCAGGTAATAGGCTTTGAATTCGACGATGCCTTTGTGGTCTTTTTCGCCGCCCTTCTTTTTACCCAGTATTTCCAGGCGGGTCCACTCGACGTCGCCCTCCTTGGAAAAATCGATGCCGTCGGGGCGTTTGCCGCTGTCCCAGGTTGCCAGCAAATAGGCGGCGTTGTGTTGGGCGTAGGCGGTGAAGCGGGATCGCATCAAGGTTTCGGCGGTGGCCGCCGATTCTTCGCCGCTATGCAATAAGGCGCAACAACGGTCGCTGTCGAGCTGCGACCCGCAAAGACATAAACGGTTATCGGACATCGTTTTGAAATCGACCCATCGAAAATTAGCAAGGGCCCGCAAGTTTACCGTAACGGAATACTATCTGCTAGAGTTGGTAAAGAGAGAACGGCTCGACTGATCCCTGAGGTAATGCGAGATGAAATATTTTTTTCTGACGCTGTTGTTGATGACGGCACCGGTTTCGGCAAAGAAACTTTATAAATATCAGGACGAACAAGGTCTTTGGCATTTTACCGATAAAAAACCGGTCGCCGGTCAACGATTCGAAAGCAGGCAAATGAAGGCGGAACCGAAACGTCATGTCTGGCTGGAAAAAAGCGGTGCGGAAGGCCGCCCGGAATTCTCGATTCGTAATACCTACTACGGGCCGATCGAGGTCGAAGTGAGATTTTCCGAACGGCGGAACGTCAGCTCGGAACCCGAATTGCCGAGTCGCTTCGTCGTAGCGCCGGGGGTTTCCCCGAACGTGCTCAAGATTGCGGGGGTTAGTCAATTCGAATCCTGGCACTTTACCTTGGAATACAGTTATACCATCGGCAGTCCAGCCGCCGAACACCGGTCCGATGCGCTCTACCTGCCGCCCGTCGCTCCCGGCGAACGTTTCCGGATCACCCAGGCTTTCGGCGGGCGGTTCAGCCACCACGACGAGCAGAACCGCTATGCGGTGGACATCGACATGCCGCTCGATACCCCGGTTTATGCGGCGCGCGATGGAGTGGTGATGGACGTGGAGGATGATTATTATAAGAACGGGACGCGACAGGCTTATAAGAGCCGGGCCAACAGCATCCGTGTTCTACACGAGGATGGATCGATGGCGGTATACGCACATCTGGCGCTGGAAAAGGCTCAGGTATATCCGGGGCTGACGGTGGAAGCCGGGCAACTGATCGGCTATTCCGGCAATACCGGTTTTTCCACCGGTCCGCATTTGCACTTTGCGGTACAGCTCAATCGGGGCATGAAACTGAGTTCGGTCCCGTTCAGATTTGCCGATGGCAGAGGGGGAACGTTCGAACCGCAGGCGGGAATGTGGCTGACCGGTTTGGCGGTCGATTCGAGTCGCAAACGCTTGCTGCGCGCGGCTCGTTAGCGGGTTCCGAAGACCACGATGGTTTTGCCGTGGGCGGTGATTAGTCCCTTATCCTCCAGCTCTTTCAATACCCGCCCGGCCATTTCCCGGGAGCAACCGACGATGCGCCCGATTTCCTGCCGGGTAATGTGAATCTGCATGCCGTCCGGATGGGTAATGGCGTCGGGTTCCTTGGCCAAATCCAACAACGTTCTGGCAATGCGGCCCTCGACGTCCATGAACGCCAAGTCGCGATACTTGCGGCTGGTGATCAACAATCGCGAAGAAATCTGTTCACCCAGCATGCTCAATATTTCCGGCGCATAATCGCGCAGTTCCCTTTTCAGGCATTGAGTGAAGCGCTCGTAGGAGATTTCCGCCAATTGGCAACGAGTGCGCGTTTTGACCGTGACGGTTCTGATTTCAGGACCTTTGAATACGCCGATTTCGCCGATGAATTCATGCTTGTTCAAATAAGCTAGAATCAACTCTCTGCCATCTTCATCCTCGACGCTGACGCTGACCGAGCCATCCACGATGAAGAGCAATTTGTCACCGACATCGCCGGGGCGGATGATCGTGACTTTGGCCGGATACGTTCGTGTGTGACAAAGCCGCAGGAATTGCTCCAGCGCTTCCCGGTTAATCATTTTGTCTGTAATGAGTGGCATTGTAGTTATTATTGTGTCCCTAGAGAAAGTTTCTACCCTTCATTACATTGCAGGATTTTTTTGAAAAAATCAATAAAATCTGTGAACTCGGTGTAAAATTCCACATTTGAAAAGAGGAACCCGATGGAAACAACAATCAAGTGGGTCGATGGCCGTATGTTCGTCGGAGAGACCGGCAGCGGGCATGCGGTGGTGATGGACGGTCCTCCCGACCACGGTGGGAGAAACATCGGCATACGCCCGATGGAAATGATTCTGTTGGGGCTTGGGGGCTGTTCGTCTTTCGATGTCGTCGACATTCTGCAAAAAGGCCGTCACGAAATCAGCACTTGCACCACCGAGGTGTCGGGTGAGCGGGTCGAGGCGATACCCAGCGTATTCAGTAAGATACATTTGCATTTCAAAGTTGCCGGCAAAGATCTGAAGTTATCGGCGGTCGAGCGGGCGGTCAAGTTGTCCGCCGAAAAATATTGTTCGGCTTCCATCATGCTGGGCAAAGCGGTCGACATTACCCATAGTTTCGAAGTGGTTGAGGGCTGATAGTCTTGAAAAAATTAAAATTGCTAGGTTTCGACAACCTATCTCAATGTTTGAGTTTCAATGTTTGCGATGCCGGTGATGCGGCGGAGGAACCTACGCGGGGGAAAGCGGTCGTTGCTTTCCTGAACGTTGAAATGTTTGAGGGCCGATAGTCTTGAATAAATTAAAATTGCTTGGTTTCAATAACCTGACTAAATCTTTGAGTTTCAATATTTACGATGTCTGTTATGCGCCTGAGGGACAGCAACAAGCCTATATCGAATATATCGACGAAGCATACAACGCCAAGCGGTTGACTCAAATATTGAAAGATGTTGCGGAAATCATAGGCGCCCATATTTTGAATATCGCGCATCAGGATTACGACCCCCAGGGCGCCAGCGTCACGATGTTGATCGCCGAAAACGAAGTGATTCCTTCCGGCATGCATTCGGAGTCTCCGGGGCCCTTGCCCGACACTGTGCTGGCCCACCTGGACAAGAGCCACATCACCGTACACACGTATCCGGAAAGTCACCCCGACAACGGCATCAGTACGTTCCGGGCTGATATCGACGTATCGACCTGCGGCCAAATCTCGCCGCTGAAAGCGCTGAATTACCTGATCCACAGTTTCGAATCGGACATCGTCATCATGGATTACCGGGTACGCGGGTTTACCCGGGACGTCGCCGGTTACAAGCATTTCATCGATCATGACATCAATTCGATCCAGAACTATATCGGCGAGGACACCAGGGAGCTGTATCAGATGATCGATGTCAATGTTTATCAGGAGAATATCTTTCACACCAAGATGATGCTAAAGGAAACCGAACTGGAAAATTATTTGTTCGGAAAGGAAAGCAGTTTGAGCGATGACGAAAAACTGCGAATTCAAGAACAGCTGCAGACGGAAATGGCTGAAATTTTCTACGGCAGGAATATCAGCTAACGGCAACGGATTGAAACTCGGCATACGGATGTGCGCAAATCGAATGAATTCGGTAGACCCCCCAATATGAATTTTTTAGCAACTCTCATTAAGCAACTCGGCTCGCGGCAGCCGGCCGTCACTAAAGATACGTTCCGGCCCAAGTCCGATGAAGCGGCGACCAAAAACCGGTTTTCCGGTTCGATCGAGGTGCTGAAGCAATTGGTTCCGATCGGGTCCATCGAAGATCGGTTGTTGTTGGAACTTAACATCCAGACCCTTCACTATGCGCCCGGCGAGATTGTCTTTAACCGCGGAGAGTCAGCGGAGTCGATACTTTATTTATTGTCGGGAGAGGTTTACCTGGAAACCGCCGGCAAGCAAAGTGTCGTTATCGAGGCCGGCACTTTCGAAGCGATGCATCCATTGTCCTGCGGCGAATACCGCAACGCTACGGCGATTTGCAAAAAGAACGCCGAAGTCATCGCGGTGCCCAACATGGCGATGGATTTATACCGTCAGCATTACAATCCCGGCCCTAAGCGGTTATTGGATTTGCCCGAGCTATACAAGAAAAATTCGTTACTGAGTAAATTTATCGCCTCCGACAACATCGTTATGCCGGCCCTGCCCGACGTCGCGGTCAAACTCCGCCAAGCGATGCAAAAAAACATCGGCGTGGCCGACGTGGCCAGGATCGTCATGCTCGATCCGGCCATTTCCGCCAAATTGATCCAGGTCGCGAACAGCCCGATTTACCGCACCTTGAACCCGATCACGACCTGTCTCAATGCGGTCAACCGGATTGGCTTGCACAGTACGAAGAACATCGTCACCAGCGTCAGTCTACGCAGTTTATATAAGAACCAACGCAACGAACTGAACGTATTGGCGCAAACCTATTGGAAACAGAGTATCCGGATTTCGGCGCTCAGTTACACCTTGGCCGACCAGACCCGAAGCTGCGACCCGGAAGAGGCGCTGCTGGCCGGGTTGATTACCAACATTGGCGCCGTGCCCTTCCTTAAATTCGCCGACAACCAGGACGACGGACACTACGATGTTGCCGAGGTTAAACAAGCGCTGCCGTTTGTCACCGGGACGCTGAGTACGTTGATACTGGACAAATGGGATTTTCCGGACAATATGAAAAACATTCCGCTCGAAACCCAGACCTGGTTTATGACTGCGGAGGAAAAGACCGCGGCGGATTTAAGCGACATCGTGTTATTGGCGAAATATCACGCCCAATTGGGCGCTGGCGTCAAGCTGCCGCCGATAACCTCGCTGCCCAGTTACGCGTATCTGAAAAACGCCGAGCTGTCACCCGACAAATCGCTGAAAATACTGCAAGGCGCCAAGCAACAGGTTGCAGACGCGATGCGTTTTTTCAGTCCTTAAAAAGCAAGGCTTCCAATTTTTCGATATCCGCCAACGCCGGCCGTTCGCTGAACACGCCGCCGGGCGAGTCGGGCGACATACCGCGAAGGAACAGATATTTGACCCCGCCGACATCGCGCCGGTAGTCGTAATCCGCCAACCTCTGCCGCAGATAGCGATGCAATACCAATGTATAAATCCAATATTGAAGGCCGTAGTTATGCTGGCGCATGGCCTCTGTCAAGCTATCCGACGTGTAATCGTCTAGGCTGTTGGATTTATAGTCCATTACATAGTAGCGGCCGTCGTAACGGCAGATCAAATCGATAAAACCGGTCAGATAACCGCTCATTTGCCGGCTGTCCAGCGCGCGGTAGGCCTGGCAATGGCTCAGCACGTCGTTGATCCGCGCCGTATCCAGGTCTTGCAGCGATAAGTAAAACGGCATTTCCTTGAGGCAATGGCGGTCCGGAATATTGCGCAAGCGAAATTCACCGTCGTCCGACAGTGGAGTATCGACCACGGTTCGCAGCAGGCGGTCGATCGATTCCGGCTGCTCAAGGTTCAAGCCGTAGCGCAAACAAGCCTTGTCGCGTAGTGCGGCGATGTCGCTGCCGGCGGCTAATGCGGCGAAGCTCACGTTTTCCAGTAATTCATGCAACACATTGCCGGTATGGGCGCCTTTAGGCAGTTGCTCGGGCTTGCCGATCGCATCGGTCGGTACGGTTGCTTCGTCCGCTTTGTCCTGCGGCAGTTCCGGTGCGTCCTGAAGGCTTAACGACGAAAGCGCGGTGTAACTGCTCATTTGCCAATAGGTGAGCAAGTCGCGTTGGCGT
>JBNLFT010000093.1:0-9703 GCA_050305675.1 Methylococcaceae bacterium | reverse complement strand
GCCTGCGGGTAAGTCGCGGTAATCGTCGCCAAGGTGTTTTGCCGGCGATGAAATTCGATACTCTCGGTAACGTCGATATTTCCTATGCCGTCGCCGTAAGTAAAACAAAACAGTTCCTCGTCCTGCACGTAGCTCTTGACTCGCTTCAAGCGCCCGCCGGTACCGCTGTTGTCGCCGGTATCGACCAGGGTGACTTTCCACGGTTCGGCCTTGTTCTCGTGGACATGCATCTTGTTGCTGGCCATATCGAAAGTAACGTCGGACATGTGCAGAAAATAATTGGCAAAATACTCCTTAATGATGTATCCCTTATAACCGCAACAAATGATGAATTCGTTGATGCCGTGGCAGGAATAGGTCTTCAGGATGTGCCACAGTATCGGTTTGCCGCCGATTTCCACCATCGGTTTCGGTTTGACATAGGTTTCCTCGCACAACCTAGTGCCCAATCCGCCTGCTAAAATAACCGCTTTCATGATCTCTAATGGCTCATAATTTGTTAGGTAGTTAGCTCAATGTTAGACGAGAAAACAAGCCTTTGATCCTTTCCTTGGTATAAATCGGAAAATATGCGTTTCCGCTTTTTTCGTAGTTGGCCTTGCGACATCGAGTTTCGACACGCCACAAAACGCTTGAGCCGCTCCATGATCCTGCGTTCTCGGCACTTACGAGGAAAAACGCGTTGAATCGTCGGATAAAAGCCTCGATTACTAGATCGTCCTGACCGGCGATAAGTTTAGTCTCCCCAATTCGCAATGAATCTGACGACCGGCCGGGCGCCGGCAAACGGCCGATCCGATTGCGCAAATCCTTAGATCCTAATTCGGAGCGCTTTGCCTAACGTGCCCCCAACGAAATCCCATAACCTCAGGGTTTTCGCTCGCCCTCGTCCGTCGCCTCCTGGAGCCGCGTAATCGCCAGGATGCGCCCCGAATCGTCGAATTTCACGCTGAGTGCACGCTCCTGCTGGTAACCCTTTAGCATCTCGATGTCGATTCCCAGGTAGTCCGCCAGCATATGTTCGCTGAGTTGGGGCAAAGCCTTGCGTTTTTCGCGGCCTTTGAACCGGAGGTAATTGTAGGCCGCCCATAGACCCAAGGTTCCGCCCAACAGCCCGACGACCTGAATGAACCTGAAAAAGTCCTTCATCACGATGCGGAAACCATCCAATTCGAACATCTGGAAATAAACCAAGTCGATCCCCAGATACCAGGCTATCAGCGTCGCCAGCGGAATCCACAAGAAGAACCAGACGACCCAAAAAACAAAGGTGAATATAACCGAAGTCGAACGCTGCCATAAGGTCTGTACCGACGGCGCATTGATGATCAATTCCCTCATCTAACCCCCCGGTCCGGACTGACCCAGACGGCCCGAGTGCCCTTTTTCTTCAGAACGGCCTTGACGACGCCGGCGACCGTCGTCATCACGCTAATCACCCAATAGATTAGGGGGTACCAGATCAACCAGTAATAAATCTTGCCGATGCCTTTTTCGTAGCGGGAATCGATGAACAGGCTGACGGCAAATTGAAACAGACAGGTCAAGCCCAACAATACGCCTCCCCAGCTCGGCAACATCGTCGGCACGACCAGTTGAGGGGGCAACTCGATGACGTATCCCGCCAACCAGAACAGGAACGTGGCCAACATCGTATAGGCCCAAAACACGCTGACCAGAAACTCGACATAGACCATCCACATGCGGCGGCGGCGCCACATGCCGAGCCGCCTAAAATAGCGCAACAGCACTTCCGCGCCGCCTTGCGCCCAACGCAGGCGCTGGCGCCACAAGCCCCTGAGGGTTTCCGGCATCAATATCCAGCACAGCGCGTGCGGCTCGTAGCGGATGTCCCAATGATCCAACTGCAACCGCCAACTGATGTCGATGTCCTCCGTGATCATATCGGTTCCCCAATAACCGACCCGGTGCAGCGCCGATTTCCGAAAAGCGCCGATAACACCGGAGACGGTGAAAATCCGTCCGTAGATTCGTTGCGCCCGCTTGATCAAGCCAATGATCGCCGAAAACTCACCGACTTGGATCTTGCCCAACAGCGTGGTGCGCGTGCGTATCCGGGGGTTACCGGTCACCGCCCCCACCCTCGGCCCGGACAGGAAATGGCGCATGATCCAAACCACCGCTTCGGGGGCCAGCAGGGCGTCGCCGTCGATACAGATCAGGAATTCGTGTTTTGCCAACAATGCCGCCGTGTTCAACGCCATCGCCTTGCCCTGGTTGCTTTCCAGGTTGATCACCCGCACAGCGTCGTGCTTTGCGGCCAGCTCGCGCAGAATGTCGAGCGTGTTATCGGTGCTGCCGTCGTTGACGGCGATGATTTCGTAGTTGGGATACTTCTGCAGCAGCAGGAATTCGATCGTCTCCCGGACCACGTCTCCTTCGTTATGACAGGGGACGATGATCGATACCGGGGGATAAGCCGGCAATTCCGGCATGTCTTGCGGCCCGTCGCCTTCCTTTCTTTCCCAACGCACGTAATAGATTACCGCGCCGATCATCCAGAGATAGGCCATGAACAACGGATAAAAAAAAGCGAATTCCAGCAGAAAATGGAATAAATTCAACCACAGCCATTCTCCGATCCGATACAAGCCTTGAATCACAGCCTGAGCGAAGATCCCGATTTCCTGCATGATCGCACTGGCCCAAGGTACCAGACTTTCCCAATCCATCCGCTTATCCGTCATCGAAACCTATCCCGCACCGTCTAATCGCCGTATGGAAAAACCTGCAGCGACATCATCTTTTTCATCAATCGCAACGGCGGCTGGTCGACATGAAAATCGTCGGGGTAATACCCGTAATTGAGGGCGTTCTTGCGTTGCAACAGTTCCATTTGCGCGGCCAGTTCCCGCTGCGGTATCTTTTCCTGGCTACGCCAATCGACGCTCTGCAGTTCGAATACCGTTTTCTGCAAGGCGTCCGGCCGTTCGCGGGAAACCCTGTCGGTCAGCGCCTCCAGCCACGGTAACGGCGCATCGGCCTGTTCCATGTAGGGCATCGCCATCAGCGCCACCTGGTCGTAATGAGACAAAAAGTCGGCTAGCGACTGGGCAAACCATTGCCGGCTTTCCGGCCGCATAACCACCACGGCGTACAGATTCCGCGCGGTTCGTATTTCCGGCCGGTAATAGCGCACCGCCTCCGCCAACTGCATCGTAAAACCGGTGAGGGTGCGCGTTTTGAGCGCCAACGCCCGCTTCGGCCCCAGACCGGCCAACCGCTGTTGCGCCGACGGCGATGCATCCTCGGCATCGGTTAAAAATGCGTCGTCGTGGAATAACACGCCCGAAAAATGGGCGTATTTGGCCAAATCCTGATAGATTTCCGTAATCCACTTGCGCGCCCCCGGGTGAAACGGCGACAAACGGCGGTAGTTATCTTTGCTCGACTGCGCTTTGCCGTCGCGCCACTCCTGCACCCACCAACTCTCGGGAGCCGCCGTCTTGAACGCCAGCACCGGCATCCAGGCATATACGTTGACATTGGCCCGGGTCCTCAACTGCCAGGCGACCCGATTGAACAGATCGGCGCGCATCGGCAAATGGCGGTTGGGAAAGTACAAGGCGTCGCTGTTGCCGTCGCCGTCGGGGTCGGCAAAGGCCTGCAGATAGACTGTATTGATATGCATCGCTTTGATCCTGTCCAACAGCTTGCCGAGGTTGCGTTCGCGCTGTGCGGCATCGTCGTCGTAGACGAAATCGAGATCGACGTGCGCCACTCTGACCGGCTCCTTTTCCCCCAGATGGGTCAGGCCATAGACAAAATCCTGCAGCGATGCGTTATCGGAAATCAGATAACGGTGAATAACCGTCTGCTTATCCATCTCGTTGACGATATTTTGCAAGCCGAATGAAAGCGACATCCCCAGCTCGTCCGCGATTGCCGCCGTTTCCCTGCTGTACGCGCCGTAAGGCCAAACCATCACTCGCGGAGCGACGCCGGTGCGTTGTTTGATAATGCCGGCGCTGCGCCCAAGGTCCTCGGCCACGCGGCGCCGAAAGTCGCCTTCCGTTTCGTATCGCTTCGAATGCGCCAAATACTTGCGGGTGACCGCCGCCGGTTGACTGTTCCCCTGCGGATTGCCGACCACGCCGTGGTGCATATCGTGGCTGTGGGACGCGATTTCGACCAATCCCGACGCCGTCATTTCCCTGACCTGCTTCCAGGACAAAAAGTACTCGCGCGGTTTTTTCTGGTCGCCGTAATCGACCTGCTGCCCGGCCGGGGTTTCCATCCAGCTGGTCACCAATGCGAATACCGCCGGATAGTCGAACATTTTCAACACCGGATAGATCTTGTCGTAAAAATTGCGGTATCCGTCGTCGAAGGTCAACAGCACCGCCTTGTCCGGCAACGGTTTCTTGCCGGCTTTCGCATCGAGGACGTCTTGCACGCTGACCGGGTGATAATGATGTGCCTTCAACCACGACAGATGGCTGATCAGGCGTTCGGTCGAAACCGTCATCGGATCGTCGTCCCATTGATCCTTGACATTGTGGTAACACAGGCTGATCAGTCGATTTCCACCCTCCACGGTCGCCGCCTCGGCAAATCCGGCACAGAACAGACAGCAGGCCATTAACGCAAGCTTTAACATCATTAAAATCTCACATTAAGGTTTAAATAAAATTGCCAGGTTTCTTCGCGATTGCCGTCGTAGATCGGATAACCGCGAATCCCCCCGTAAACCAATTCGTAACGGTCCCGGGCCTTCCAGCGATGTTCGTATTGAATGCTGCCCACCGGGTCCCAGTGATAAACGTTTCCGGTCGCGGTTTTTTCCTTTTGCCAATACTGGCCGACGACGAAAGCGACGCGCTGGTAAAACGACAAGTCGTAGAAGCGGTAAGTCAGGATGTCGTTATCCAGGGTTAACGCGGCGCCGAAATCGTTTTTCGGATGGTAATAATTGCCGTCCATCCGGCTGTGAAACGTACTGCCGAGATTCAGATAGGTCGCGAATTTGTAGATCGGTCCGCTGTACCAGCGTTCATACCAGCTACCGCTGACCGTACCGCTAACGTTGCCGTCGCTGTAATCGAGGTATTGGTAGGCGACATCGAATCGGCGCGACTCGTTCGCCTGATAGGCGACATTCGCCGTCACCGAATAGGCGGTTACGCCGTCGCTCGCCGGCCGCGTCGAGCCGGGCGGCGGGGTCGACAAGCGACCGACCGAAAGAGCGCGCAGCCCGATTTCGTCGCTGCGGCTGTCGAAAGCGATACCGGCCGACCAATAATCGTCGAATTGATGATCGAGGCTGGCCGCAAAACCGAGCGTAGAGCGGGCGAAATTATCGTAATGCAACTCGCCCGTCGCCAGCCAGTCCGGCCTCGCGTATTCGAGCCCCAAGCCGTAGCGGCGATAGTATCCGCGCGTGCTCAGGCTTGCGCCGGTAACGGCATCCTCCCCCGCCCCGAATTTTCCCGTCATCCACCGGAAGTGGCTGAAAACCCGATAATGGTAGGCGAGCGGCTGGCTGAACAAAAAACTGTCCAGGGCCACGCTCTCACTGCCTTGAGCGGCGCCGGTACTGAACCTTGCGTTGGAAAAAACCCGCAGTTCCCGTTCGTTATGGATGTCCCACAAGCGTTTTTGCCGCTGTACGCTTTTGTCTTCCGGATACAGTCCATAAAGGGACAGGGTATTTTCCTCCTCCTCCCGATATTCGCGTAACTCGTGCAACGTTTCGCTCAATCCGGTGCGCAAACCCAGCTGTTTCGGATCTATATTGAGCGCCATCAGATACTGGTCTTTGGCCTGCCTTGGCCAACCGCGGTAATAATACGTATGCGCGCGCACGTCGCGGATGTCGGCGTTAAAGGGGGCACGCTCGTGCAGAAATTCTATCTTGCGATAGGCCTCGTCGAGCCGGTCGAAGAAATTATCCAGCATCACGGTCGCCAGTTCGGCCTCGGTTTTTTGCGGATTGCCTTCGGAATAGAGGCGCTGCGGGTCCTTCGGTAATTTAAACCACAGTCGGTCGGGCTGTTGAGCGGCCAGCTGCTCGGCCAGTCGTTCGGCCAAATCCAGCTGCTCCGCTTCGAGATACGCAAACACCAACGACCGCCGGGCATTGACGCTGCCCGGAATTTGTTCCAGTGCGCGCAGATAAAGGTCGCGCGCCGGTTCGGGTCGTTCCAGGTAAAGCAAGGCATCGGCGGCCGCAATGTTGGCGTAGGCCGGAATCTCGACCCCTTCCTGCCGCAGCACCCGATGCAAATCGACCACTTCCTGCATTCTTTTCCGGTCCCGCAATACCACCATCAGGTCGAAACGCGCACGAGCCCGCCAAACCTGCGGGTTCGGTACTTCCAACCGATCGAGCAGGAGGAGATTCTCCTCCAACAGTGCGATGGCCTTGTCGGTCTCGTCGTAACGACGGGACTCGTCCTCCGCCACGTAGATTTCCCCCCACCTGACCCAAGCCGCCGCAAAATCCCAGCGCAGGCGTACCCACTCTTGGTTCGAGAAATATTGGCGATAACGTTCGGCCGTTTCTAACGCGTCGGGAAACGCCTTGACGGCGCTCATGGCAAAAACCATCCCCCTCAGCGCATCCTTATTCCCGGGTTGCCGATCCAATACCGTTCGGTATAGCTGCGCGGCGGCAAGATAATCGCCGGCCGCCTCCTTGGCATACGCCTTCACCAACAATATTTCGAGGCGATCGCCGTATTTGTCGGTTAACTGCCGCAATAGGGGCTTAACGGCAGACAACTGGCGCTGGTCGATGAGAACCCGGGCCAAGCCCAGCCGGTAAGGCAACTTTTCGGGATCGAGCCGAATCAACAAGCGATAACAGCGTTCCGCATAAGCGAACTGCTTTTGACTGCGCGCCGCCGAGGCCACGCTTTCCAGCACATAGGCCGGAGCCTGGTCGAGATCAAGGTCCTGGGATTGAGCGACAACCTGCTCGTTGTCTCCCGCCCAATACAAAACCTGCAAATAATCGAACCGGTAACGTTTGTCGGCGGGAAAGTTAGCCATCAGTTTGGACAATAGCGGCAAGGCCTGCTCGACCTTTCCGTCGCGGGCGGCTCGTATGGCTTGGTGGTGAATTTGCTCGGCTTCCTTCGCCGACATCGCATGGACTGCGTTTGAAAAAACAATGGCGAAAAAGACGGGAAACAGGAAATACGTCGTTGTTTTTATTATTAAAGCCATCCCTATTTGAAAGCCCTCGCCGTCGCCGAGCGCACTTCAATTCGCCTGAGTCAAAAACCTACATTATAGCAGCTAATGACAATATGCAGACTTCCTCCAGCTGGCGATAATTGCGGCAACCATCTTTCGGGAAATCCAGGCCTCACCGGCAACTACAACCTGCACCATTTTCCGGACATATCGCGCCAGGCTGGAGATTGCCTGGTAGCCGTTCGCTCCGGCCATAATGCATTCGACGATTTCCTGCTCGGACTGACCCTCCCCGATGACGACGATTTCCGCGGCCGGATTGGCTGTTTTCAACAACTCGACAAATTCGGCGCTCTCCCGCTTGCGAACCGCATAATGGAGCAGAATAATCGCGGGTTCGCCGCGCTCCATGGCATTCATCGCCTGAATCTCGTTGTCGCAAACGATAGCAGCGGCCAATTCCCGGCCACCGGCCGAACGGATTTCATCATCGTTATCAACAATATAAACGGAAGCCATTTTGAAGGTCCAATCAATCTCGAACAGGATTAATACTAGAAGGCCGTTACCCTTCTGCCTATTGTACCTAAGTACTAAACCGTTAAAAAAAATTGCGACATCACTGATACAATAATAAAAACAATCATAGCAGTTCGTAAGAATTTTTCAGCGGTCTTTATTCGTCGGCCGCTTTTGACTAACCTTACAGTGAACCTAACCGATTTTCGAGAGCAGACTAGTTCGTTAACGTTATGAATATATTTGCCCCCAAACTGCCGGGATGTCGCCAGTGGCAAGCATTTTAATCTATTCGGAAAACCGGCGACTGGTTGCAAGATGCATGGTACTTCTTGCCGCAGAGCATGACGTCGGCCAAATTCACGAATTGAGCGAAAATGCCCGCGCCGATGTCGTCATCCTCGACACCGCGCTGCTCGACGACAACCGGCAACTGCTCGAACAAATCGAAGCCCATCCGGCCCATATCCTGTTGACGGGTACCCGCTGGCCCGACGACAAACAAGTCGATGCGCTGCTGCACGCGGCATCCGGCTATTACGATTTGTCCGAACCGGAAATCATGTTGCACAAAGCCATACAGCATATTCTGCAGGGAGACATCTGGGTCAATCGCCGTTTGGTGCCGAAAGTGATCCGCTCGCTGATCGCCAGCAGACGAAGCGACGATCCGCCGGCCGTCCAACGACACGCGGCGGAACTGCTGCAGAGCCTGTCCAACCGGGAATTGGATGTCGCCCATATGATCAGCATCGGCGAAAGCAACAAACAGATCGCCAATGCGCTCAATATCTCCGAGCGTACCGTCAAGGCGCACTTGACGTCGATCTTCAAAAAACTGAACGTCCCCGACCGTCTTCATCTGGCCATTCTGCTGAAGGAATCCTCCTGACTGCCGACCGCCCCGGCGCATCGTTGGCAGGCATGTTATACAATGCCCCATTTTTGTTAATTTTTCGACTGACACCATGGATGTAATACACCGTATCGCCGAAGAACTTGCCGTATCCTCCAAACAGGTCGACGCCGCCGTCGCCCTGCTCGACGAAGGCGCGACCGTCCCCTTTATCGCCCGCTACCGTAAGGAAGCGACCGGTGGCTTGGACGACTCGCAACTGCGTTTGCTCGAAGAGCGCCTGATTTACTTGCGCGAATTAAACGAGCGCCGGGAAACCATCCTCAACAGCATTCGCTCGCAAGGCAAACTGAGCGAACAACTGGAACAGGCAATTCTTGCCGCCGACAGCAAGACCTTGCTGGAAGACCTTTATCTACCGTACAAGCCCAAACGCCGTACCAAGGCGCAGATTGCCCGCGAAGCGGGATTGGAGCCGTTGGCCGACGCGCTGCTGGCCGATCGCTCGCTGATTCCCGAACAAGCCGCTGAAGCCTATATCGATACCGAGAAAGGCGTCGCCGATGCCGCCGCCGCACTGGACGGCGCGCGCCAGATCATCATGGAACGGATTTCCGAAGAGGCCGCATTGTTGCAGGAACTGCGCGAACGCATCTGGGGCAACGGCATTCTGCATTCGACGGTTGTCAAGGACAAGGAGGCGGAAGCGGCCAAATTCCGCGATTATTTCGACTATCAGGAAGCGATCAACAAAATCCCGTCGCACCGGGCTCTGGCGCTGTTCCGCGGACGCAACGAGGATTTGCTGGCGCTGACCTTGAAACCGGCAGCGGACGAGCAGGAAGAACACCAGCGCTGCGCGCAGTTGGTTGCGCGCCACATCGAGGTCGCCGATACCGCCCGGCCGGCCGACGCCTGGTTGGCCGAAACGGCGCGCATGGCCTGGAAAGTCAAACTGTTCACCCGTATCGACCTGGACCTGAAACTGCGTCTGCGCGAAGCGGCCGAACAGGAGGCGATCCGCGTGTTCGCCAGCAATTTGCGCGATCTGCTGTTGGCCGCTCCGGCCGGGCCGAAAGCGACGATGGGGCTGGATCCCGGGATCCGGACCGGAGTCAAGGTGGCGGTGGTCGATCCGACCGGCAAATTGCTGGCCACCGAAACGAT
>JBNLFT010000092.1:0-9716 GCA_050305675.1 Methylococcaceae bacterium | reverse complement strand
TCGGCGCCTTAACGGTGCTGGTCCGGGTCATTAACCCCGGTTTTCCCGAAGGAATTATGCTGGCTATCTTGTTCGGCAACATCTTCGCCCCGACAATCGACCGTTTTTTCATTGACCGACACATCGCGAGACGGCGTCGGAGGCAGGAAATCGATGCTCGACGCTGAGATCAAAAAATCGTACAAGGTCGTTCTCGGAGTATGCCTGATCTGCTCTTTCCTGGTCTCCACCGCCACAGTCATGCTGCAACCGGAGCAGCAACAGAATCGGCGCCACGACCGGATCGGCAACATTCTAAGGGTGGCCGATCTGTCGGGGCCGAACACGGACTTGGAGCAAACATACCGCGGCCATATTCAACCGGTCATGATAGATCTGGCTTCCGGCAAACGCGTCGATCCGGCCCGATTCGATGACATTCTCAATATCAAACACTTCGACATCAAAACCTTGGCCGACCATCCCGTCTACGGAACGGCCATACCCGACGAGCTGGACATCGCCAGAATCAAGCGAAGGCCGAAGTTCATGGTGGTCTATCTGGACAAAACGGGACGGCAATTCGACAAACTGATCCTGCCTGTTTACGGCAAGGGTTTATGGTCGACGCTCTACGGTTTTCTTGCCTTGGATAGCGATCTCGAACATATCGCCGGCATCACCTTTTACCAGCACGGCGAAACGCCCGGGTTGGGAGGGGAAATCGACAATCCCGATTGGCAACGCAGCTGGCGGGGCAAGCAGGCGTTCGACTCAGATGGTAACGTCATCATCGAAGTCATCCGCGGCGAAGTCGACCCCGCCTCGAGTTCGGCTAGCCATCAAATCGACGGTCTGTCCGGCGCCACGCTGACCAGTCGAGGGGTCAGCAATCTGGTCAACTATTGGCTGGGAAAAGACGGTTACGCACCGTTGTTGAGCCGTCTTAAGCGCGGCTTGCCAGGCGACCTGACAACCAACGACGAAACAGGATAAACCATGCTGGAACATTATCTGAATCTGTTTCTGAGCTCGATTTTCATCGAAAACCTGGCACTGTCTTTTTTTCTCGGCATGTGTACGTTTCTGGCGGTTTCGAAGCGTTTGCGTACTGCTTACGGTCTCGGTCTGGCGGTGATCGCAGTGCAATCGATCACGGTACCGATCAATAACCTGATCTATCGCTTTGTGCTGAAACAAAACGCACTGGCCTGGGCCGGTCTAACCGGCTTCGACCTGACCTTTCTCGGCCTGCTGTCCTATATCGGCGTCATCGCCGCCATCGTGCAGATATTGGAAATGTTTCTGGACAAATACGTCACCAGACTCTATCACGCATTGGGAATTTTTCTGCCGTTGATCACGGTCAACTGCGCCATTCTCGGCGGCAGCCTGTTCATGGTGGAGCGCGATTATAATTTTCCCGAGAGCGTGGTCTTCGGTTTCGGTTCCGGCGTCGGCTGGGCACTGGCGATCGTCGGACTGGCCGGCATCCGGGAAAGGATGAAATACAGCAATGTACCCCTGGGACTTAGAGGGTTGGGCATCACCTTCATCACCGCCGGCTTGATGGCAATGGCTTTCATGCTGTTTTCGGGTATCCAGTTATAACGTAAGAGGGCGTCATGACGAACAAAAGCGGGTGGAGCGGTCGATGAACCAATACTATCTGATTGCCCTGGGCATGGGTTTGTTCACGCTGATCGTTCTGCTGCTGGTGTCGATCATTCTGCTGGCCAGATCGCGACTGATCGCCCAAGGCAATGTCGCGATCACAATCAACGACGATCCCGACCTCAGCATTGAGGTCCCTTGTGGCGGAAAATTGCTCAACACCCTGGCGGATAGGCAAATTTATTTGCCTTCGGCTTGCGGCGGAAGCGGGACCTGCGGGGAATGCCGGGTCATCGTCACACAGGGCGGCGGCGCGGTCCTCGACACCGAACGCGCCAAACTTAACTATCAACAGCTCAATCAGCATTACCGGCTTTCCTGCCAAGTGGTCGTCAAGGAAGCAATGAGCCTGCAAATACCGCCGAACCTCCTGGCCGTGCAGAATTGGGAATGCCGGGTGCGCTCCAACCGCAATGTCGCCACCTTCATCCGGGAATTGGTGCTCGAGCTGCCGCCCGACGTGGACCTCAACTTCCGTGCCGGCGGCTACATCCTACTGACCGCGCCGCCGCATTCGATCAAGTATCGCGACTTTGCCATCGACGAACGCTTCAAACCGGCCTGGGACCATTTCAATCTCTGGCGCTACGTATCCACGGTCGAAGAGCCGGCGGTGCGGGCCTATTCGATGGCCAACTATCCGGAGGAGAAAGGGATTATCATGTTGAACGTCAGGATCGCCTCCCCGCCCCCGAAGCAGCCGGACGTTCCGCCGGGCGTAGTATCATCCTACATTTTCAGCCTCAAACCAGACGACAAGGTGAACATTTCAGGACCTTACGGCGAATTCTTCGCCAGGGAGACCGACAATGAGATGATCTTCGTCGGCGGCGGCTCCGGCATGGCGCCGATGCGTTCACATATCTTCGACCAATTGAAACGGCTGAACAGTCGCCGCAAGATATCCTATTGGTACGGCGCGCGCAGTCTTGGCGAGGTATTTTATGCAGAGGAGTTCGATGCGCTGGCACGCGACTACGACAATTTCGACTGGATCATCGGCCTGTCCGACCCGTTACCGGAAGACCGCTGGAAGGGACCGACCGGCTTCATTCATCAAATTCTCTACGACCGTTATCTCAAGGAGCATCCGGCTCCCGAGGATTGCGAATATTATCTGTGCGGCCCGCCGATGATGATCGATGCGGTGTGCAAACTGCTAGACGATCTGGGCGTCGATTCGAAAAATATCCTGTTCGATAAGTTCGGTGCTTAAGCCTGAACAGCCACAAGCATTTGCCGCATGACTTCGTAGTAAGCAAACTATCGATCTACGAGTTTCAACTTTTGATATTGTTATCGAATCAGACCGAACAGTATTGCCGATAAATGATGTTGAAACGTGCGCACCCGACGCCAGACTGCCCTGGCGACTGCACCGAGAATCTAAACGGAATCGATGCAAAATCGGTAACAATAGAAAACGATCGGCCGACTTAAGAAACAACTAAGGGAAGATAAATTGTCTGACCGATAGGAAGAAAAGTGGTGGCGACACCGGGGATCGAACCTGGGACCTCGGGGTTATGAATCCCGCGCTCTAACCGGACTGAGCTATGTCGCCACAGAATTGACTCTTCGGAACAGACCGTTCGGAAGAGCTGGCTATTATAAATTCTGTTCGCGGAATGTCAAACATTAAATCGAAAATGGACAACGTCGCCGTCCCGAACGACATAATCCTTGCCTTCGAGGCGCCATTTTCCGGC
Organism: Methylococcaceae bacterium; assembly: GCA_050305675.1. Taxonomy (GTDB): domain Bacteria; phylum Pseudomonadota; class Gammaproteobacteria; order Methylococcales; family Methylomonadaceae; genus Methylomarinum. The sequence continues at coordinate 6,354 of JBNLFT010000092.1, read as the reverse complement.
GTCCTTGGCTCCCTGCTCACCGCCATACTCTACAAAGTCTTCGTACGATATTACTTCCGCCCGGATAAAGCCCTTTTCAAAATCAGTGTGGATGACGCCGGCAGCTTGCGGCGCCAGGGCACCTTTAGGAATCGTCCAGGCGCGAACTTCCTTGACGCCGGCGGTAAAATAGGTGGACAGGTTCAACAATTCGTAGCCAGCTCTGACCACCCGGTTCAAACCCGGTTCGTCCAATCCCAAGTCGTCGAGAAATTCTTTTTTCTCGTCGTCCTCCAACTGAACGATTTCCGCTTCGATGGCGGCACAGACAGGCACAACCTTCGCACCTTCGGTTGCCGCGAAGTCCCGGACTTGGTCCAGCAGCGGGTTGTTCTCGAATCCGTCGTCCTGCACATTAGCGATGTACAAAGTCGGCTTGATCGTGATCAAACACAACTCTCTAATCAACTTGACATCATCGTCGCTTAGAGCCAGCGAACGAACCGGCAAACCTTGATTCAGATGCTGCACCACTTTTTCCAGCACTTGTTTTTTCGCCAATTCTTCCTTATTGCCGGACTTTGACGCTTTGGCGGCACGTTGTAACGCTTTTTCCACCGATGCCATATCGGCCAGCGCCAATTCCGTGTTGATCACTTCGATATCGCCGATCGGATCGACCTTCCCGGCCACATGCACGACATTGTCGTCGTGAAAACAGCGGACGACGTGGACAATTGCATCGGTTTCCCGAATATTGCCGAGAAATTGATTGCCCAGACCTTCTCCCTTCGACGCTCCGGCGACCAATCCAGCGATGTCGACAAACTCGATTGTGGTCGGTAACACCCTCTCCGGTTTCACGATGGCGGCGAGCTTATCCATACGCGGATCAGGCACCGGCACTACGCCGACGTTGGGGTCGATGGTACAAAAAGGATAATTTTCCGCCGCGATGGTGGCCTTGGTTAAGGCATTAAATAACGTAGACTTGCCGACATTCGGCAAGCCGACAATACCACAATGAAGTGCCATAGAGCTCTCTAAACTGAATTGATTGATGGATCGGGCCAAATCCGGCCGAAATGGGAGAGCAATTATACAATTTATGATTGAAGATAAAAACCGGACTTCGGAAGCTATTGGTCCAGCAATTCCTCATTGAACTTCACGACCTTGTCGCGTCCCCGTTTCTTGGCTTCGTACAGCGCGATGTCCGCATAATGGATGATCTTGTCGATATCGGGCTTCTGTCCCGCCGGATAACAACTTTTATCGTGGCAATACAAACCGATACTCATGGTCACGGAAATCTGATTGCCGTCCTTCCACCATTTTTGCTGATTGATTTCGCTTCTGATTCGTTCGGCAAAAATCAGACCGTTACTGCAGCTGGTGTTGGTGAATATAATGACGAACTCTTCTCCGCCGAATCGCACCAACACGTCGGCATTGCGCACATGACGTTTCAACGTGGTGGCAACGTCCACCAAGACCTGATCTCCGAAGGCATGCCCGAAGGTGTCGTTCAGCCGTTTGAAATGGTCGATATCCAACACCAATAAGCACATCGTGTGACCGTAACGCTCGTATCCGGCCATCGTCAGCTCGATCTGGTTATAAAAATAACGCCGGTTGTATAAACCGGTCAGCTGATCCAATACCGAAATGTTTTCGTAATGGTCCTTTAAGCGCTTGATGTCCTCGTAGGCGCTTTCCAACTTCGCCGTCCGAGCGGCGATCCGCTGTTCCATGATGTGAAAAAGGCGATAATTGGTGATCAATTGCCCCAATAAATTTTTGTAGATTTCCAGTAACCGAATATGCCAGTCGGTAAAATAGTACGGTTCCGGATGAGAAATATTCAGAACGCCGATCAATTCAACGTTGTCGGAGAAAACGGGAACACTGATGATGGAGCCGGGCAAATTACCCTTTTCCTGTTGCGAATACTGAGAAAAACGTTCGTCTTCGTGGCAATTATGGCAGTGCTGCAAGGTTTTTTTCTCGGCGGCGAGTCCGATGATACCCTCGCCCACCCTGAACTGAATCGGCTGAACCGTCTCCTGGGTATCTTCGAGGATTTCGAAGTAGCTGAGCCCGGTTAAATTCACCAGCATGCCGTCTTCGTTCAGCAAGAAAAACGAACATCGCTCCATGTCCTGGTTATGGATTAGCGCGGATAAGGCCTTTTTTAACAGCTCCTGTTCGCTCTTTACCCGGCAATTCAATTCGGACAACTCCCTTAACGCCGATAAAGAGTTCAACAGATCGACAATGATGTCTTCCATGCTATTCCTGATGCTCGATCTGTAGCTCATCGTCTCACTGTCCTCATGAACCGCAAATAATCGCCGCCAGTTCCTGAATATCGTTCACGCTTGCCGCAACCTGTTCGGTCGCCAACAATACGTGAGCCGCCTCTACCGACAGCAGATCGAGTTCCGTCTGAAACTGGCCGATGTCTGCGGGTTTTCCCTTGCTGATAGAAGACGATAAGTTCTGGCTGATTCGGTGGAGAACGATCAGCGACCTTTCTTCCCCCCGATAAGTCGGATTCCCGAATTCCTTGGCGACGACTTGATAAAGCAACGGCAATCGCCAACGATTTAAAAGCAAGTAACCCAGTTGGTAATGCGTCAAGCCAATCGCTTTATGAATTTCCGCTTTCACCGACGATCCCGATTGCCGGCAGCGCTCCAAGATTTCTTGCATTTTTCCCGGGAAAAGATAAACCCCGGCTAAAATGCCGATGTTCAGTAGCAAGCCGGAGGTATAGACCGTCGCCGGCTGGAACAAGCGATCGGATGATTTTGCCGAGATTTTTTGCGCCAAAACTGCCGCCGTAAGCGCTTGAATCCAATAATAGTGAGCGTCGAAAGCCTGGCACTTTCGACTGTCCAGCTGCACATTCAACGCGATACTCAACGACAGGCTCTTGACCAAATTGAGGCCGAGTACTTGAATAATGGCTTTGCGTAAGTCGCTAATTTTACCGGGATAACCAAAGTAGGCGGAATTGGCCAAACCCAGCAAACGGGCAACCAATGAAGGGGACAGCGACAGCACTTCAACCACCTCGTTAACCGAAACATCCGGATCGTTGACGGCGTTGACGATCCTCAGGCTTATTTCGGGCAAGGGCGGAAGATTTTTGATCCTGCCTAATTGAACACCGTATTCTTGCTCCGCTATCACTCTACCTTCCAATTGAAACCCCGGATGTTTTGATAAGAGCCAGCAATTTTCGGTATTCTTTCTCCGGCAATGCGTCGTTGAACACCACAATCGTCGTCGCACCCCGCTGCTCACACAAACAATATAAAACCGACATCCAACGCGTTATAACGGACGACTTATCAAAGTTAATCGGGCCGAAGCTGCCGTCTTCCGATGCCAACTCCCAACCACTTCGCTCCGAAAACCTTAACCTGATATAACGTTTATCATTATAGTCCGATAGTTGAATAAATAAACTGAGCACCACCAGCGCCGCCAACATCGCCCGGACGTCTACGTCCAAACTGGTCTGACAACCTGCAAACAGCGCCAGTAGGTGAACCGCGACCACCATAACCGCTTCGATAACCGAATCGCCGATAGTAAAATCGTCGTAGGACTGCTTATAATTAACCGTCATGACCGATCACCGGTTTAACCACCAACAACAATCTTCGCTTTTTAACCCGATCATATGAACCCAGATTGGCTTACATTCTTACAGGCAAACGGAGCGTTATTAAATCAGGAACGGGAAATTTCGTTTTCGTCACCGGGCCAGTCCCACCGTAACGCGCTATACCCAATTTCGAATCTTGCCACGTTTACGGTAAGCGGGGAAGACGCAGCATCGTTCCTGCAAGGCCAACTCACCTGTAATATAAAAGAGATTGACCAGCATCGCGCCAGCCTCGGCGCGTACTGCAACGCCAAAGGACGGGTCGTGAGCACGCTATTGATCTGCCAGAAAGAAGACGGATTTGTCGTGATTGTGCCGCAGTCGTTGCTGCACACCGTCGTCAACAAATTGCGCATGTACATCTTGCGTGCCAAAGTTCAACTGCAGGATACCAGCGACCGCACCTGTCTCCTCGGGATCAGCAGTTCCGAAACCACTTTCGACAATCTTGAGTTACCGCAAGAAATCTATACCGTGAACAGAAGCGGCCAAATCGTCGTCCGCCTACCCTGCTCCATGCCCCGTTACCTCGTCATCAGCGATCTAGTCAATGCAACGCGTTTATGGTCGCACACGGTCGGCGCGAATTTGGCGCGCGCCGGCAATTCGAGCGAGTGGGAATATATGGATTTGTCGGCGGGAATTCCCTGGTTCGAAAAAAGCGCGACCGAACAATTTATCCCGCAAATGTTGAATATCGATAAGTTGGGCGGAATAAGTTTCGACAAGGGGTGTTATATCGGCCAAGAAATCGTAGCCAGAACCCATTATTTGGGGAAAGCAAAACGTGAACTGGTTCTCGCCGAATGCTGTAAAACGGCAATCATAGACGACGAGACGACTATAATTGACCGTACCACTCAGGAAATTGCAGCAAAGATAGTAGCGATGCGCTGCAATGATCGAACTTGCAGGCTATTATTGGTGATGCAGCCGGAAAATCGGGAATCGAAAACACTTACTTTAAATAATTTGGAACGGGATAAAATTACCATAATCCCCTTTCAATAACGGAAAAATTCATGCAATTTAAATCTGTTAAAGACTTTCTCGTACATGTCAAAGCGGAGCTCGACGCCAACCGTTTGGTGCTGCCTACCTTACCCGACGTCGCGCTGAGGGTCAGGGATGCGGTGACCAAGGGCGATGCAACCGCACAAGAACTGGCCACGATGATCGTTACCGATGCGGCGCTGTCCGCCCGCTTAATACAGGTTGCCAACAGTCCGCTCTATCGGGGCACGGTCGAAATCAAGAATATTCAAACAGCGGTCACCCGATTAGGCCATAAGACCATCCGAACGCTAATCACCAGTTTGGTGATGCAGCAAATGTTTACCCCAACCTGTGAGTTATTGGAGCATCACTTCCGTGAGACCTGGGAACAAAGCGTCAACGTTTCCGCAATCAGTCGCGCATTGTGCTGCTTCGCCCCCCACCTAAATCCCGACGAGGCGATGTTGGCCGGTTTGATCCATCAACTCGGCAAACTGCCGATCTTGATGCTGGTGGAGGATATTCCGGAATTTAGGGACAGTCCGTCCAGGCTCGAAAAATTACTTGAAAAAGCCCATCCCTCGATCGGAAAAATTATTATGGACACCTGGGATTTCCCCGACGAACTGAAACTGGTGGCCTCCGAATACGTCGATTTCGAACGCGATTCCGGGCCGAAGGCCGATTATGTCGACATTGTCCAGGTGGCTTTTCTACAGAGCGTCGCGGGTACCAATCACCCTGCCTCACGGGTAGACTGTAGCAGCGTTCCCGCCTTCGCCAAATTAGGCCTCGAAGCCGAGACCGAAGTCTTGGAAATCGAAGGTATCTCCGAAGAAATCGAATTGGCCCAGTCCATGCTCGTTTGATCGAACCGCGGCGTGCGCTTTGTGTATGAATTGTCACGAAAAATGTTAGAATCTGCGCGGGATTGAAGATTTAACTCTTTCTTGGGTTTTCGTTACCCGACCGATTGATTTTCTCCGGACAGACTTACACATGATAGATACGCAAGCGGCCATACGCTTTAGGCGCCTTGGCATTCTGACGATTTTTGCCGTTTACTTCGTCATTCTGGTCGGCGGTATAGTCCGCGCCTCAGGAGCTGGCATGGGTTGCCCGGACTGGCCTACCTGCTTCGGGCAATGGGTTCCCCCGACCGACGAATCCCAGTTGCCGGCGAATTACCACGAAATTTACGCCGAACGGGGTTATGAAAACACCGATTTCAATCCGCTGAAAACCTGGACCGAATACACCAACCGATTGATCGGGGTCACCATCGGTTTTTGTATTTTGTTAACCGCCTGGTCGTCGAGAATCTATTTAAGAACCGACAGAACGATTTTTTACCTGGCCCTGTCCGTGGTATTTCTGGTTGCCTTCCAGGGTTGGCTTGGTTCGGCCGTGGTGGCCAGTAATCTGAAACCGTTGATGATCACGCTACACATGCTGCTGGCCCTGATCATCGTGGCCTTGCTGATCTACGCGATCGCAAGATCGCAAAAAGACTTCATCGCCCAAATCGATAGTCGCGTGATTCCGGCCCGCTTCATGACGGTACTAAAAATCGCCATGGGGATGACGCTGATCCAGATTGCCATGGGCACCCAGGTCCGCGAATCGGTAGACTTCATCGCCCACGAGCACAACTATATCGAACGGGAGTACTGGCGGGATAGCTTCCCCATGCTCTTTTA
>JBNLFT010000091.1:0-9756 GCA_050305675.1 Methylococcaceae bacterium | reverse complement strand
TATCCGTATATAACGACAAAAACGCCGAACAAAGCACAGATTACGTCGACTTCGACAAAATTGCCGCCGAGTTGAAGCGGATAGGCGTGCAGTTCGAACGTTGGAGCGCCGCCCGGGAGTTCGCCGACGACGCCGACAGCGAGACGGTATTGGACGCCTATCAGGAACCGATCGAACGCTTGAAACAACGCTATCGTTTTCGGTCAGTGGACGTCATCGGTTTGAAGCCCGATCATCCCGACAAGGCGGCTCTTCGGCAAAAATTCCTCGATGAACATACCCACGACGACTTCGAAATCCGCTTCTTCGTCGAGGGGAAGGGGCTGTTTTATTTGCATGTCGGAGACAAGGTTTACGCTGTCCTTTGCGAGCGGGGCGATTTGATCAGCGTACCCGCCGATACCACGCATTGGTTCGACATGGGGGAGAATCCGGATTTCAAATGCATCCGATTTTTCACCACCGAAGACGGCTGGGTGGCGACGTTTACCGGCGACGAAATCGCCCAGCGCTTCCCGAGTTTCGACCGGTATCTGGCAGGCCGCGGATGATTACCGCCATCGTAACCGATATCGAGGGGACAACCTCGTCGTTGTCCTTCGTAAAGGATGTTCTGTTCCCTTACGCGCGGGCGCATATCGCCGAATTTGTCCGCACCCATCAAGGCCAGGACGAGGTCGGGCGGTTGCTCGAGGAGGTCGGGCGGGAAGTCGGTAAGAAACGGGAACTCGAACCGATCATCGCCCAATTGATCGACTGGATCGACCGCGACCAAAAGGTGACGCCGTTGAAGACCTTGCAAGGATTGATCTGGGAGGAGGGGTATCGGCGCGGCGATTTCCGGGGCCATGTTTATCGCGATGCCGTGGAGGCGCTTCGAAACTGGAAGAGTCGAGGCATCGGCTTGTACGTTTATTCGTCCGGGTCGGTGTATGCGCAAAAATTACTGTTCGCTCATACCGAATTCGGGGACTTGACGCCGTTGTTCACGGCTTACTTCGACACCCATATCGGCGCCAAAAGAGACGTGCAGTCCTACCGTAACATTGCCGATAGGATCGATCTGCCGGGTGGGCAAATCTTGTTTCTATCCGACATTATAGAGGAACTCGACGCCGCCGCTCAGGCCGGTCTTCACACTCGTTGGCTGGTCAGGGAACAAACCGAGATCGATCCGCAGGCGGCGCATCGCCAAGCCAGGCATTTTGCCGAGATCGATCTGGCCACTCCGTAACGCATGGCGATCAGTCGTTCGGCAAACGGCTGGGCTTTCCCCGGGTTATCTGATATAACCCATCCGTTCGAAGCAATCGGTTGTTAACTCAATAGGGAGTAGAGACGTGAATAAAACGATATTGAAAACCACGATAGGTGCAGTGTGTTTGACGCTGTCGGCCGCCGTTTGGGCCGAAGGGGGCGCCGCCAAAAAACCTGGAAAAGCCATCTATAAGGATTGGCGTCTGATCGGGCTGTCGCACCGCCTGGAAAACAAAACGTTGCGCGCGGTGTTGGGCAACGATACGGCGATCGACGCCGCGCGAGCCGGAACCACCAAGCCCTGGCCGGATGGCACGGTGCTGGCGAAAGTGGTTTGGAAGGAGCGGCAGCATCCGAACTGGCCGCAGGCAGTGGTGCCGGGCGATTTTGCCGCCGCCGAAGCGATGATCAAGGACAGCAAGAAATACGCCGCGACCGGTGGCTGGGGATTCGCGCACTGGGTCGACAATAAGCTCGAAATGCACGAACCCGAAACGTCGGCGAAATGTTTCGCGTGCCATACCCCGATGAAGGACAACGATTACGTGTTTACCTTCGACGCTTTGCAATAAGCCCGAAAACGGATCTATGCAAACCGTTCGCATCGGTTAGTCGAAAAGTCCCTGCTCTGTCGCTGGCAGTGCAGGGTGATCTCGCGGCCCGCCGGGCGATTCTAACCCGGATATTTCACAAAGGCGGCCTTACTATTTGAAATAAGCATTTAAAGCCAATGGATTAGGTTTGATATGATTCATGTTAGTTGGGTACAGTTTGTGCCTGAATGGTTTTCTGAATAATAGGACTTCGAATCTTGAACAAAATCACTCAAGCCAGAGCTGGCTATGGCATTCGTGATGTTTGTCCACCTTCTTTGCCCGATTTTCCAGAAATTCCATTCCCTTCATGAAATATCCGGGCTAAACGACGGGCCGATTCGTCAAATCTTCTTGGCCAAACGCTCGGCGTAGCCGGTGTAATCGCGCGGCGTCATATTGAGCAAAGCGGTTTTGGCGTCCGCCGGAATATCGAGTTTTTCGATGAAAGCACGCATGCCGTCGGCGGTGATGCGCTGACCCCGAGTCAACTCCTTCAATTTCTCGTAGGGCTTCTCGATGCCGTAACGCCGCATCACGGTCTGTACCGCTTCCGCCAGTACTTCCCAGTTGTTGTTTAGGTCGGCTTCGATTGCGTCGGCGTTGATTTGCAGCTTGGAAATGCCTTTCAACGTCGATTGGATGGCGATGCTGGTGTGAGCGATGCCGACGCCGATATTGCGCAATACTGTCGAGTCGGTCAAGTCGCGCTGCCAACGCGAAACCGGCAATTTTTCGCTTAAAAAGCCGAACAGCGCGTTGGCGATACCCAAGTTGCCCTCCGAGTTTTCGAAATCGATCGGGTTGACCTTGTGCGGCATGGTCGATGATCCGACTTCCCCGGCTATGGTTTTCTGCTTGAAATAGCCCAAGGAGATATAACCCCAGACGTCGCGGTCGAAATCCAACAAAATGGTGTTGAACCTGGACAGCGCATGAAACAACTCGGCGATATAATCGTGCGGTTCGATTTGAATCGTATAGGGGTTCCAGTCCAGGCCCAGCGATTCGACGAAATCCTTGGCGAAAGCTTCCCAGTCCACTTCCGGATAGGCGACGCTGTGGGCATTGTAATTACCGACCGCGCCGTTGATTTTGCCCAATAACCGGACCGCCTGCAACTGCTCTCGCTGGCGCAGCATCCGTGCGGCGAAATTGGCGAACTCCTTGCCGGTCGTCGTGGGGCTGGCTGTTTGTCCGTGGGTGCGGGACATCATCGGCTGGGCGGCGGTCTCCAAGGCGACGTTCTTTATTGCGGCGATGCAATCGTCAATTTGCGCCAGGATGATTTGGCGGCCTTCTTTCAACATCAGCGCATAAGAAAGGTTGTTGATGTCTTCCGAGGTGCAGGCGAAATGGAAGAACTCGCTGATGTCTTCCAGCTCGGCATGGCCGCCGATTTTTTCCTTCAGAAAATATTCGACCGCTTTGACGTCATGGTTGGTGGTTTTCTCGATGTCCTTGACGCGTTGCGCGTCGCGCTCGGAAAACTGTTCGACGATATCGTTCAACAAACCGCTCGCTGCGGGGGATAGGCCTGCGACCTCGGTGACTTGCGGTTGTTTGGCCAACGCTTGCAGCCAGCGTACCTCGACTTCGACGCGATATCGAATCAGGCCGTATTCACTAAAAACGGGACGCAGCGCTTCCACCTTGGAGGCGTAGCGGCCGTCGATCGGTGAGATGGCGGTAAGGGCATGGGTCATGATGATGTCCTGTGAAAAAGTAAAATGATTTGCTATTTATTGTATTTGGTTTCGATAATCCCGCCGCCGAGGCAGATTTCGCCGTCGTAAAACACCACCGACTGGCCGGGGGTAATGGCGCGCTGGGCTTTATCGAAAACGACCTTGACGCGGCTCTCGGACAGCGGTTCGACACGGCAGGATTGGTCGGGCTGGCGATAACGGGTCTTGGCGGCGCAGACGACGGTCTCGGTCAACGGCCGACCCGAGCACCAGTCCAATTGCACCGCTTCCAGCGTGTCTTGCATCATCAGCGGATGGTCGTGGCCTTGACCGACGACCAGCACGTTGTTGTCCAAATCCTTGTCCAGCACGTACCAGGGTTCGTCCGCTGCATTCTTGACGCCGCCGATGCCCAACCCCTGGCGCTGCCCCAAGGTGTAATACATCAAGCCGTGGTGTTGCCCGATGTATTGGCCTTCCGGCGTACGCATCTCGCCCGGTTGGGTCGGCAGATAGCGTTGCAGGAATTCCTTGAATTTGCGTTCGCCGATAAAGCAGATGCCGGTGCTGTCCTTTTTACGATAATTGGCGAAACCGGCCTTTTCGGCCATCCGGCGGATTTCCGGTTTATGCAGATGGCCGATCGGAAACAGCGTTTTCGATAGGGCCCTCTGCCCCAACGTGTAGAGGAAGTAACTTTGTTCCTTGTTCGGGTCCAGGCCTTTCAATAGATAATAGGCGCCGTTTTTCTCGGTAACCCGGGCGTAGTGGCCGGTGGCGATGTACTCGGCGCCGAGATCGTCGATCGCGTAATTCAGGAAAGCCTTGAATTTAACGTGCTTGTTGCAGAGGATGTCCGGGTTTGGGGTGCGTCCAGCCTCGAATTCGGATAAGAAGACTTCGAACACTTCGTCCCAATATTCGGCCGCAAAATTGACCGTTTTCAATTCTATGCCCAGCTTGTCGCACACTTGTTGTGCGTCCGCCAAGTCTTCCATCGCGGTACAGTACTCGGTGCCGTCGTCCTCGTCCCAGTTTTTCATGAATAAACCGGTGACCCGATGTCCCTGTTCCAGCAGGGTCAAGGCGGTGACGGACGAGTCGACGCCGCCGGACATGCCGACAATAATGTTTTTACTCATCTGTTAATTCAAAAAAGCTTGCAGCAGGGACAGCGGGAAACGGTGTCCATGCAAATAGTTGTCTACGCAAATCAGCACCAACGGGCTCCGTAGCAATGGTTGTCTGGCGGCGATTTCCTCACGGCTCAGCCAGTGTGTCCCAATGATTTCGTCGTCGAGCGGTTGCCGCGGATTATGGGAGTGAATCCGGCCGCAGAAACTAAAACGTAAAAAAATGGGGTGGTCGAGGGTTTTACGCCATAATTGAACCGAAACGATGTTTTCGGGTTCAAACTGCCATGCCGTTTCTTCATTGACTTCCCGTTTGACCGCCGTGATTAAATCCTCGTTTTCCTCAAGATGGCCGGCCGGCTGGTTTAAACGCACGCCGTCCGCAGTATGTTCTTCGACCAATAAAAAACGACCGTGTCGTTCGATTACCGCCGCAACCGTGACATGCGGTTTCCAAACCATCGGGGGCTCCTACAAGCTCGGACAGCTATCCGCGAAAACGACTATCCGTGGTTAGCGTCGATAGTCACTGATATCGAATTATATATTTTACAAGATTTGCGATTTCGGTGTTTGTAAAGATTGAAATTTCCAATTGAAAGCACTATGTTAAGCTTACATTGAAACCAAGTTGATGTTTTAGCAGATGTCCGAGATCGATCCTTTCAGAGATAACGACAGCGGTTTGGCCGTTCAGGATGCAAAACCGAAATTAAAAAGGCCGCCACTTTTTAAAGTCGTGTTGCTGAATGACGACTTTACCCCGATGGATTTTGTGGTCGAAATCCTGAAGAGTTTTTTTAATATGAACGAAGATAGGGCGACCCAGGTCATGTTGCAGGTTCACACTCAAGGCGTGGGAGTTTGTGGGGTCTACACCAAAGATGTCGCGGAAACCAAGGTGCATATCGTCAACGAGTATTCGCGGGAGCATCAGCACCCATTGATGTGTACGATGGAAGAAGCGTAAAGAGAGAAGTTATGTTAAGTAAAGAACTTGAGTTGACATTGAATTCGGCCTTCACCAATGCCCATAACAAGCGGCACGAATTTATTACCGTCGAGCACTTGTTATTGGCGTTGCTGGACAACGAGACCGCGATACCGGTGTTGCTGGCTTGCGGTTGCAATATCAACTCGCTGCGCGGCGAACTGACCCAGTTTATCGATGAAACGATGTCGCTGATTCCGGAAGGCATTCAGCGCGAAACGCAACCGACGCTCGGATTCCAGCGGGTGTTGCAGCGGGCGGTTTTTCATGTCCAGGCCTCCGACAAGAAAGAGGTGACCGGCGCCAATCTGTTCGTCGCCTTGTTCAGCGAACAGGATTCGCATGCCGTGTATTTGTTGAACAAACAGAATATTACCCGCCTGGACGTGGTTAACTACTTGGCTCACGGCGTCTCCAAGCAAGAGCAAAGCAAGCCCAGGGAAAGCGACGAGGTGTCTGCGGGGACGATGGGCTCGGAAAGTTCTTCCAATCCGTTGGAAAAATATGCCACCAATCTGAATGAGGAGGCGTTGGCCGGAAAAATCGATCCCTTGATCGGGCGGGAAGCGGAAGTCGAACGGACGATCCAGGTGCTGTGCCGGCGAAGAAAGAACAATCCGCTGTTGGTAGGCGAGTCGGGTGTCGGCAAGACGGCTATCGCCGAGGGGCTGGCCAAGCGCATCGTCGAAGAGGACGTGCCGGACGTATTGCTGGACAACGTTATCTACTCCTTGGATCTGGGTGCCCTGGTCGCCGGAACCAAGTACCGGGGCGATTTCGAGAAACGCCTGAAAGCGTTGGTCAACCAATTAAAAAAAGAGCCGCATTCGATCTTGTTCATCGATGAAATTCATACCATCATCGGTGCCGGGTCGGCTTCCGGCGGGGTCATGGACGCCTCTAATCTGATCAAGCCGATGTTGGCTTCCGGGCAATTGCGCTGTATCGGTTCCACGACATATCAGGAATATCGCGGGATATTCGAGAAAGACCACGCTTTGGCGCGGCGCTTTCAAAAAATCGATATCGTCGAACCATCGATCGAAGATACCGTCAAGATTCTGCAAGGGCTTAAAACCCGCTTCGAGGAACACCATCAGCTCAAGTACACCAGCGAGGCGCTGCGCGCCGCGGTCGAACTGTCGGCGCGTTTCATTACCGATAGACATTTGCCGGACAAGGCGATCGATGTAATCGACGAAGCGGGAGCGAGACAACGCTTATTCAAGGAGGACCAGCGCAAGCAAACGATCGATAGCGCGGAAATCGAGGAGATCGTCGCCAAGATCGCGCGCGTGCCGGCTAAGTCGGTTTCCGCGAGCGACGCGGACAAGCTGGAGAACCTCGAGAAAAATTTGAAAATGCTGGTGTTCGGCCAGGACGAAGCGATTTCGGAACTGGCTGCGGCGATTAAATTGTCTCGGGCAGGGCTCAGGGATACCACCAAAACGATCGGCTCGTTTTTGTTCGCCGGTCCGACCGGAGTCGGCAAGACCGAAGTCACCCGCCAGCTGGCGAAAGTGCTGGGCGTCGAATTGATTCGCTTCGATATGTCGGAATATATGGAACGGCATACCGTGTCGCGCTTGATCGGCGCTCCTCCCGGTTATGTCGGTTTCGATCAGGGCGGTCTGCTGACCGAAGCGGTGACCAAACATCCGCACGCGGTGTTGTTGCTGGACGAATTGGAAAAGGCCCATCCGGACGTGTTCAATTTGCTGTTGCAAGTCATGGACCACGGCTCGCTGACCGACAATAACGGCCGCAAAGCCGATTTTCGCAACATAATCCTGGTCATGACGACTAACGCCGGCGCCGAAGAGGGAAGTCGGGCCTCGATCGGGTTTACCCAGCAAGATCACTCGACCGACAGCATGAAGGTTATCGAGCGGGCTTTTTCGCCGGAGTTCCGCAACAGGTTGGATGCCATCGTTCAATTCAAGCCGCTCGATATTTCTATCGTCGGCAGTGTGGTCGATAAGTTTATATTCGAGTTGGAAGCCTTGCTGGCTGATAAGAATGTAACTCTGGCGTTGGAGCCGGAGGCGAGATTATGGTTGGCTGAGCACGGTTGCGATCCGAAGATGGGGGCGCGGCCTATGGCGCGTCTGATCCAGGAAACCATCAAAAAACCGCTGGCGAACGATGTGTTGTTCGGCAAATTAGCAAACGGCGGCCATGTGCAGGTTTATGTGGAAGGTGATAAGCTTGCTTTTTCTATCAAAAGTAAGGAATTGACGCTTACGGACAAACAAACGCTTTAACGGTGATGGTGCAGGGCTGATCCCGCTGGAAATCGCGGATTAGCGCATCCGGAAAGTGATGCGTCCTTTGGTCAGGTCATACGGCGTCATTTCGACCTTGACTTTGTCTCCGGTCAAAATCCGGATATAGTGCTTCCGCATTTTTCCTGAAATATGGGCCGTCACGATGTGACCGTTTTCCAGCTCGACCCGAAACATGGTGTTCGGAAGGGTGTCGATGACCTTGCCGTCCATTTCTATTTGATCTTCTTTAGCCATAATTAATTTACCTAGTAATTAAAGGCCGCAATGTTAGCACATTCGGCCAAGAAGTCATAGCCGGACTCTTGCGTTGACGCCGTGAAATTGTTGTAAACGCACATCGAATAATTGGGGAAATATTGCTATCGACTTTCGCGTACGGTAAACGGTTGAACCGTTACGATTGGCGCTTGTGAGGTAAGGCGATTTCGGTGATGATTCCCGCCTCCGGATCGTTGAATATCGATTCATCGATTTCATTTTCGCCGCGGGCGACGATACAGGTGACCGTTGCGTCTCCGGTTACGTTGACCACGGTGCGCAGCATGTCGAGAATTCTGTCGACGCCGAGAATCAGGCCGATCCCTTCGACCGGCAGCCCCACTTGATTGAACACCAAGGCCAGCATAATCAGGCCGACCCCGGGTACGCCGGCGGTCCCGATCGAGGCCAGAATAGACATGCCGATCACGGTCACGTATTCGGTCAACCCCAGCTCGATGCCGTAGACGTTGGCGATGAAGACCGTGGCGACGCCTTGCATAATGGCGGTGCCGTCCATGTTGATCGTGGCGCCGAGCGGTACGGTGAAGGACGCCGTGGCGTTGTGTATGCCGAGACGTTGTTCGGCGACCTGTAGCGTGACCGGGATGGTGGCATTGGAACTGGCCGTGCTGAAGGCGAATATCTGGGCCGGCCGCATTTTTTTGATGAAAGTCAGCGGATTGAGTTTGGCCAGAAAAATAAGTAACAGGCTGAAAGTGCCGAGGGCATGAACCAGTAACGACAGGATAACGACAGAAAAATAACCGATCATCGGCATGATCAAGCCGATACCTTGTTCGGCGAACGTTTTCGCCATCAAAAAAAAGACACCGATCGGCGCGAAATCCATCACCAGCGTGACCACCTTCATCATCACTTCGTTCAGATGTTCCGAACCGCTTGCCAGCCGTTGTCCTGCCTCTCCGGACATTAACATCGCTATCGCGAACAGAATGACGAAGAAGATGATTTGCAGCATGTTGCCTTCGGCGAAGGCCTGAATCGGATTGCTCGGAACGATGTTGATCAAGACGTCGGTCAACGGCGGTGCCGGCGGCGGAGTAAACTCGGAAATCGCATGTGCCTGCTCGAAACCTTTTCCCGGCGCGATCACCAGGGCAATGGTTAAGGCCAGCGTGACCGCGATGCCGGTGGTTAGCAAATACAACGCAAACGATTTGATGCCGACTCTACCCAGCACGGTGACGTCGCCGATTCCGCACACGCCGCAAATCAACGAGAACGTGACCAACGGTACCACCAACATTTTCAGGGCGTTGACGAAGGCCGTTCCGACGACATGAAACAATCCGTGCACCAGATAGGACTGTACAAAGTCGATATCGGCGGCAAAGGCGTTGATCAGGCTACCGACCACAAGGCCGCAGCTCATGGCGATCAAGATCTTGTTGGTGATCGTGGTTTTCTTTAGCATGCGTGAGTCTCCGGCAGGGTGCGGTTCAACGTCGAGCGAAAATAAGCCGTCATGGGCTCGGCTGAAACCGTGCCGGCTAAGTCTTGGCCATGTTGCGAACCCGTCGTCAA
>JBNLFT010000090.1:0-9829 GCA_050305675.1 Methylococcaceae bacterium | reverse complement strand
GATCAGTTTAAAGGCCATGGCCAACGTGGTTGTCCGGCTGCCGCAGTTCTTGGTCTTAGTCGTTCTCAATCTCACCGTGGCAAAGACAGACTCGATTGGGTTGGTCGTTCGAATGTGCTGCCAGTTTTCGGCAGGATAATCATAAAACGCCAACAGTGAGGCTTTGTCTTTCGCCAAGCATTCCATGGCCTTCGGATATTTCGGGCTAAACCGTTCGAGACAATGGTCAAAGGCTTGATAGGCTTGTTCTCGGGTTTCGGCTTGCCAGATATTGTGTAACGCCTCTTTCACCTTGGGTTGCATGGCTTTGGGTAATTTTTCCAGCACGTTAGCTGTTTTGTGCACCCAACAGCGTTGCTGGTCCGTCTCCGGCCAGAGCTTGGCAACCGCTTTCCAGAAACCCAAGGCGCCGTCTCCTATCGCCAGTTTCGGCGCAGTGGAGAGACCTCGTTGTCGCAAATCCGTCAATACCTCTTCCCAGCTCGCAGCCGACTCCCGGTAGCCATCGGCTAAGGCTATGAGCTCTTTTCGTCCGGTTTCATCGGAACCAATGATAACCAATAAACAGAGCCGATCATCCATGCGCACGTTGCTGTAGATACCATCGGCCCAGATATACACATAACGCTTATGACTCAAATCCCGTCGCGTCCAGTCACGATATTGCTGCTCCCAATCTTGCTTGAGCCGACTAATCGTCGCGGCAGATAAACCCGGCGCATTCGGTCCCAACAGATGCTTCAACGTCTCTGAGAAATCACCCGTCGATATTCCTCTCAAATAGAGCCAAGGGAGAAACTCCTCGATGCTTTTGCTTCGCTTCAAATACGGCGGCACCAAGCTACTGTTAAATTTGAGTCCGGAGCCGGAACGATCTCGGACTTTCGGGACTTTCACTTCAATATCGCCCAGCCCAGTTTGAATCGAACGCTCAGGTAAATAACCATTTCTGACGACCGCCGCCTTGCCTTCGTCGGTCTTTAACCCGCTATGCTGTTCAATAAAGGCTTTCACTTCGGCTTGAATCGCTACCTCCAGCATTTGACGCGCACCGTCTCGCAACACTTCTTGCAACGGATCATTTTGCGCTAGCTTATTCAGCTCTATCACATTACTATCTGTCATGGCGGTGTTTCCTCTCGTTTAGTGGTTGATCTGCGGAGATCTCAACTAAACAGGTTACACCGCTTTCTTCTCATGTCATACACCAGAAATGATCATAGCTCATCTCTTTCAAGCACCTTGCCAAACCATTCCCCGGTCAATGCAGCACGTAGCCCAGATGGAGCTTGCGGAATCCGAGATAAATGGCGGCCAATCAATTATTATTCTGCATCGTAAGACAAACACAGCTCATCGTCAGTAAGTCCCCCAATTCGGTGGATAACTCTTTCTTGCAACAAAACTGTGGAAGCTTGAATACGGCCATTCATTCACCTGTATAACGTGCCCGTGTTTAACGTGGTTATAAAGATGTCGGGCGATAATTGCTTACTCTCTTAGCTCGTCCCGGATTACGCAATAAGCTCCATCCGAGCTACTTGCTTGCTTACCGGACGGCATCGAACCTATTCGTACCTTGAAGACATAAAAAAACCAGCATTTACGCTGGTTTTAGGACTTTCTCGGAAGTTGAATTGGTGGAGGCGGCGGGAATTGAACCCGCGTCCGCAAGCACTCCGCCACAAGGTCTACATGCTTATCCCGCGCTTTTAATTTAACCGTTGACTACCCGTCGGGCCAGGAAGATCAACGACGATTTCGATTGGTTTTAGCGCTGTCGGCTCCGAACAAAGCCTTGGCGCGATCTTATGTGAGATGACCCCTGAGCGCCCTTCCCGAAGGAATTGCTCTACACGCATAAGCACATATAGTCAGAGGAGTGGTGCTGTTTTTAAGCAGCTAAAGCCACTGAGTAGTTTTCGTCGTTTGCGAATACTTTAACTTCAGTATATTTTACGAGATGTACTGTCCTCGGCATGCACTCGAGGTTTTGCTACCCACGTCGAAGCCAGGTCGCCCCCAAGAGTTGTAATTATACTCGTTAATTACTGTTTCATTCGACAACTATTTTCTGAAAAGTTCAACGAGTATATGAGACTTTTTTAGAAATCGCGTTGCTACGCTGCCGGTGCCGGTGACCGATAAAACCGGCACCGCTCCGGCGGACATGCAAATGGCTTGGAGCAAACAGTTCCTCCGCGGCGCTATCTTCCCGATGAGCAGACGCCTATCCGTTGAACCGTTGGAAAATCAACGTCGCGTTGGTACCGCCAAAACCGAAACTGTTGGACATTATGGTGTTCAACGTCACATTGTCCTGACGCTCGCGCACGACGGGAATGCCGGCGGCCTCGGGATCGAGTTCGGTTATGTTGGCAGAGGCGCTGAGGAAGTTTTCCTCCATCATCAGCAAGGAATAGATCGATTCATTGACTCCGGCGGCGCCCAAGGCATGGCCGGTCAGCGATTTAGTCGAACTGACGGCAGGTACGTTGTCGCCGAATACCGCGCGCAAAGCTTCCAATTCCTTGATGTCTCCTACCGGGGTACTGGTGCCATGGGCGTTGATGTAGTCAACTTTTCCTTCGACGGTGGCCATCGCTTGTTGCATACAGCGGACCGCCCCTTCGCCCGACGGCTGCACCATGTCGTAACCGTCCGAGGTCGCACCGTAACCGACCAGCTCCGCATAGATTTTAGCGCCACGCGCCTTGGCGTGTTCGAGTTCTTCGATGACCAGCACCCCGCCGCCGCCGGAGATGACGAATCCGTCGCGCGTTGCGTCGTATGGCCTGCTAGCCGTCTCGGGAGTATCGTTGTATTTTGAAGATAATGCACCCATAGCATCAAATAATACCGACATGGTCCAATGTACTTCTTCACCACCACCGGCAAAAACCACATCCTGCTTATTCAGTTGAATCAGCTCCATGGCATGGCCAATACAATGCGCGCTCGTCGCGCAGGCGGAGCTGATACTATAGTTCACGCCCCTTATTTTAAACGGCGTAGCCAAACACGCGGTGTTGGTACTGGACATGGTTCTCGGAACCATGTACGGACCGACCTTCTTTACCCCTTTCGAACGCAGGATATCGGCGGCGTCAACCAGATTGGATGTCGACGGACCGCCGGAGCCCATCACCAACCCCGTGCGCACGTTCGAAACCTCGCTATCTTCCAGGCCGGAATCGGCTATTGCCTGTTGCATCGCGATATAGTTAAAAGCCGCCCCGTCGCCCATGAACCGTTTGATCTTACGATCGATGTATTGGTCGAGATCGATATTAACGGGGCCGTGAATATGGCTGCGGAAACCCAATTCCTTATAATCGTCGGCAAAAGTGATTCCCGAACGCCCGCTTTTTAGCGCGTCAGTCACTTCGTTTCGATTATTGCCGATACTGGAAACGATTCCCAAGCCGGTTACGACAACTCTTTTCATCAGTTCAACCTTTAGAAGTCTTTGGTAGAAGTAAATAGACCGACACGCAAGTCAGTCGCTTCGTAAATCGGTTTTCCATCCACTTCCATCGTGGCGTCCGCTATTCCCATCACCAGTTTGCGCATGATCACCCGTTTCAGGTCTATCTTATAGGTGACTTTTTTCGCTGTTGGAAGTACTTGTCCGGTAAATTTCACTTCTCCGCAACCCAAGGCGCGACCCTTGCCAGGGCCGCCCAACCAGCACAGATAAAATCCGATCAGCTGCCACATGGCGTCCAGGCCGAGACATCCGGGCATAACCGGGTCACCTTGGAAATGACAATCGAAAAACCATAAATCTGGAGAAACATCGAGTTCAGCAATGATTTCGCCTTTGCCGTATTTTCCGCCTTCGTCGGAAATGTGCGTAATACGGTCCATCATCAACATATTCGGCAGGGGTAATTGCGCGTTTTCCGGCCCATACAATTCACCTCGGCCGGATTTTAGTAACTCTTCGCGCGTAAAACTATGCTGTTTCTCCATTGAAAATATACCTGGCTAAAATTCTGAATCAATCGCCTATTATCTAACAGACGTACGAAAAAATCAGCCCTAATTTTATTAGCCGGGCAAAATATCCCGCATGAAATCCTTAATTTTTAATACATTCCGCTGTAACCGATGTTGATAGATCAACGCATAGGTGAGAACGGCCGACACGTAGGCCCGGGTTTCCTTGAACGGGATCGTTTCGATCCATATGTCGGCGGCGATCGCCTGTTGCTTCGGCAACCAGCGTCTGACCCGGTGCGGGCCGGCGTTGTACGCGGCGGCGGCCAAGGCATAATGGCCGTCGAACTCCTGCAACAGTTTTTTATAGTAGAACGTGCCGTATTTGACGTTGATTTCCGGATTGAACAAACTTTTTTCGTTGTTCCATTTTTCCTTCAACTCGCGGGCGATCTGCCGTCCGGTTTTGGGCATGATTTGCATCAAGCCCCTGGCCCCGACCGGAGATCTGGCATCTTCTTTGAACGCGCTTTCCCTGCGGATCAGTCCGAACACGATGGCCGGATCGAGCTCCTGCCGCTGTGCATTGAGTTTCACCTGATCGGTGTATTTGATCGGAAAGCGTAAGCTCATGTCGTCCCAGTACTCCGCCCTGGCGATGGTAAAAATAGCCTCCTGATTCCATTGCCAGCGCTCCGCCAGCTTTGCCGCCACCAAAATTTCGTTGGTCTCCAGCTTGGAAACGGCATACCACCACTGCCTCTTGGCTTCTTCATTGCGTCCGATCGCACGCAGCTCCGATACCATCAGGAAATCGTCCCGGCTTTCCAGCTTGCCTATTTCCTCGTCGGTGATCTCAACGGGTTGATGATTGATCCGGATTTTCCGATCCAATTTCGCCGCCGACATAAAACCGTAGAAGCTACGGTCGTCGGCCAATTGCGTAAAAAGGGTGGTCGCAAGTTCGCGCTTGCCGTTCTGTTCGTAGCTTCTAGCCAACCAGTATTGCCAGTGAATCTCGCCTTTTTCCTCGGCGCTTAGTTTGTCCAACGACTGTTCGACGTGCCGCCAATCCTGCTCCCTCAACGCCGTCCTGATTTGCCACTCGCGAACCGCCTTGTCCGGCTTTGCCAGCCCCTGCAACCGGTCGTAAGCCCGCTCGTCCATCCTGAACGCCAAGCCCAACGCCAGACGCCTTTCGATCTGTTCGGCCTGATATTGGGGAATAACGAAATCGCGCTTGTGTTCATCCCATATGTCGGCCGCCGTGGCCGAATTATTTCTGGCGATACGGTCGACGGCATGGGCAAAGATCAGCCCCGCCTGCGCATGGCCGTGATGCCACTTCGCGTCTTTGGTAACCAGCTCGGGCTGTCTGTGAATTTTCAACCACAAATCCGCAACCAGGGCGTCGTCGGCCGTCATCCGGTTCTTGACGTAGCTGGCCAGCTGCACCTTTCCGTTGTCGAGCGCCGCTTGAAAACGCTGCCACAGCATCTCGCGGGTAAATAATTTCGACTTCAACAACCGATTGAACAGCGGATCGCACGCGGATGGCTGCGAATGGCCGACCACCCAAAGTTTCTTGGCGGCGGTCAAGGCTGCCTTTTTCTGTCCCGAATTGTATTGGGCCCAGTGGTAATGGCATTGCAATTCGGCGCTGCTGGAACTGCGATAATGCTTGAGCAGCTCTTTCCAGTTCTTGTCTTTCGCCAACTGCCTGAGCCACTTATCCTTCAGCAGTCCGGCATAGCGGGTCGTCCGATAGCTTAGGACAAAATCCTCTATGTCTTTATTGCGGTCGAGATGCTCCCTTAACCACTGATAATGTAGATAAGGGTACAACGGGTAATCTTTCAACTGTAGGGCAAGCTTGTGATAGTCGGCGTCTTTGTTTAGGCGTATCGTTTTTTCCGCCTGCAAAAACAAGGCTCGCGACTCGGTCAACGGCGCCGCCGAGGCCAGCGTCGACGCATTCAACCACAAAAGACAGCAAACAAATATCAAACGGACAAAGTCAAACATCAAAAAATCGTCTGTTTACACTGAAGAAAAGAAGCAATCGGCAATGTCTCGGCGTTTATTTACCAGCGTCCCATTTCCGTTGGGAAGGCGGACAAAGTTCCTTCAATCGGGTCCGAATCGATAATCGGTGTCCGGGGGCCAGCCAACAAACTATATTTTCCTAAACACCGCTCGGGCCGTTATAATTGACAGGGTTAATCAATCGCCCTCGCCTCAACGTGACTCGCTTCCGCCCATCGCCAGCGCCTTATTCCTGGAGCTACATCTATAACATAGCACTGGAACATAAAAAAGAACTGTTGTGGGCTCATATTATAGCGATCTTGGCTACGGTTGCCAGCGTACCGGTACCGCTGCTGATGCCTCTGCTGGTAGACGAAGTGCTGCTGCACCAACCCGGCGTAACCGTGGAATTCATCGATCGTTTTATTGCGAACGAGTGGCGGCATCCGCTGACCTACATCGGCATCATATTGATTGCCAGCTTGTTATTGCGGTTGTTCGCGCTGATCCTCAACATCGTTCAGACCCGACAGTTTTCATCGGTGGCCAAGGACGTCATCTTCCGCATTCGCCGCAATCTGATCGGGCATCTGCAAACCATCTCCATGTCGGAGTACGAAAGCCTGGGCAGCGGAACGGTAGTCACCCATCTGGTGACCGATCTCGATACCATCGACAGCTTCCTCGGCACGACGATCAGCAAATTGCTGGTCGCCGGTTTGACCGTGATCGGGACGGCGGTCATATTGCTGTGGATGCATTGGCAATTGGGCTTGTTCATTCTGTTCCTCAATCCCGTGGTCATATATTTTGCCAAGGTCGTCGGCTCCCGCATTAAGGATTTGAAAGCCAAGGAAAACCGCGCCTACGGCGTGTTCCAGCAGGCGTTGACAGAAACCTTGGAAGCCATCCACCAAATCCGCGCCAGCAATCGGGAAAGGCATTACTGCCAACGCCTGATCGATTCCGCGGCGACGGTGAAACACCATTCCGCCGCCTTTGCCTGGAAAAGCGACGCCGCCGGCCGGCTCAGTTTTTTGGTGTTCCTGTTCGGTTTCGACATATTCCGGGCGACGGCAATGTTCATGGTGTTGTATTCGGACCTGACCATCGGCCAAATGTTGGCGGTGTTCGGCTATCTTTGGTTCATGATGGCCCCGGTCCAGGAAATTCTCGGCATACAGCATGCGTTCTATGCCGCCAAGGCAGCGTTACAACGAGTCAATACATTGAACGCGTTACACCAGGAGCCGCAATACCCGCATCTGGAAAATCCGTTTCGAGACCGTAACACCGTCGGCATCAGAATCGACGGTTTGCATTTCAGCTACGACGACGAACCGGTACTGAACGGAATTAACCTGAACATCAAAAAAGGCGAGAAGGTCGCCCTGGTTGGCGCCAGCGGCGGCGGCAAATCGACCTTGGCGCAAACTCTTATCGGGCTGTATCCGCCCAGTCGCGGAAAAATCTACTTTGACGGGGTACCGATCGAGCGGATCGGTATGGAGGTGGTGCGCGAACACGTCGCGACGGTCCTGCAGCACCCGGCGTTGTTCAACGACACGATCAGGGCCAACCTGACACTGGGCCGCGACATACCTGATCGTGCCTTATGGAAAGCCCTGGAAATCGCGCAATTAAAAACCACCGTGGCCGCGCTGGACTACGGCCTGGATACCGTCGTCGGAGTACACGGCATGCGTTTGTCAGGCGGTCAGCGGCAACGCTTGGCCATCGCACGGATGATCGTCAGCAAACCGAAGGTGGTGATACTGGATGAAGCCACGTCGGCCCTGGATTCCGACACCGAGCATCAAGTTCATGCCGCGCTGGCCGACTATCTGCATGACAAGACCACCATCATCATCGCCCATCGCTTAAGCGCCGTGAAACAGGCCGATCATGTCTATGTCTTCGAGGAAGGGCGAATTTGCGAACAAGGCGAGCACGAAACTTTGATCAGGCAAAACGGTCTTTACGCCAAACTGTACGGAGAGTATCAATAACCATGGATAAATTCGATCTGCATTGCCATTCCACCGCCTCCGACGGCACCTTGAACCCGAAAGAGCTGGTGCTTCGAGCCCATGAGCAGGGCGTTACCGCTTTGGCGTTGACCGACCACGATACGGTCGACGGCCTTGAGGAGGCGCGGCAAACCGCCGTGGATATCGGCATGCGCTTTATCCCCGGCATCGAGTTGTCGACCAACTGGGAACACAAATGCTTTCATGTCGTGGGCCTGGGCATCGACCCGGCCCATCCCATCCTGCTCGACGGCCTTAGCAGGCAGCAGGAGATTCGGGCCGAAAGAGCCAAGAAGATCGCCCGCAAACTGGAGAAAAAGCGCATCCCGAATGCCTACGAGGCCGTTAAGGCCGCTGCCGGCGAAGGCATGATCACCCGTACCCATTTTGCCGACTACCTGGTGGAAAACGAATTCGTGGCCAATCAGCAGGAAGCGTTCGACAAATACCTGGCTCGCGGCAAAGCGGCCTACGTGGCCACCGCCTGGGCGGAATTGCGCGAAGCCATCGGCTGGATCAGGGAATGCGGCGGCGTTTC
This sequence comes from Methylococcaceae bacterium, assembly GCA_050305675.1. Classification (GTDB taxonomy): domain Bacteria; phylum Pseudomonadota; class Gammaproteobacteria; order Methylococcales; family Methylomonadaceae; genus Methylomarinum. Next base: position 1,291 of record JBNLFT010000090.1, on the reverse strand, counting down.
GGTGCTGGCCCATCCGCTTCGTTATAATCTGAGCGGCAGCCGTATGCTCCGCGCGTTGAGCGCTTTCAAAGACGCCGGCGGCCAGGGCATGGAAGTGGTCACCGGACGCAGTTCGCCCGAGGATATACAACGCAGCCATTTTCTCGCGCAAAAATTCCAGTTGTTGGCCTCGCGGGGCTCCGATTTTCATAATCCCGCCGATCAATGGATAGAACTCGGGCGCATGCCGGAACTGCCTCTCGGCTGCCGGCCGGTTTGGAAGCTGCTCGATTCGTAACCCGTTCGGCGACCGCCGGTCGGTCCCCGACTTCCCGGAGTTTGCCAGATCCTCGATATTCCGGTAGATTGCCGAATGCTTCGTTATTTTTGTAGGCCGCGACATGGGGCAGGAAATCTCACTCTCGAATTTCGACCAAGGCGATTTCGATCGTTTTTACCAAAAATTAAAGGAAGAGACGGCGTTGCTCGGTCACCTCATCGACAACGACGGCTTTTCCACGCGCGCTCCGGTGGCCGGTTTCGAAATCGAAGCCTGGATTGTGGATTCAAATTGCCGTCCGGCGCCAATTAACGCCCGGTTTCTGAGAACGCTCAACCATCCGCTGGCTTCCGAGGAACTGGCCAAGTTCAACATCGAACTGAACAGCACCCCCACCCCGTTGGCCGGCAACGTTTTCAGCCGCCTGCAGAAACAATTGCAAACCACCTGGGACAGCGCATTCCGGCACGCCGAATCGACAAATAACTCGTTGCTGATGATCGGCATCTTGCCCACGTTGCAGCAGCGCGATTTGACACTGGCAAACATGTCGGACTTAAACCGCTACCGGGCGTTGAACGAACAGATCCTGCAGTCTCGCGGCAAACCGGTTCATCTCGACATCGTCGGCGTCGAGCACTTGAAGCTGGACCACCACGACGTGATGCTGGAGTCGGCGACCACCTCCTTTCAAATCCACATCCAGGTGCCGCTGCTCATCGCCCACCATTTTTACAACGCATCGCTGGTCGCGTCCGCCGCCATGGTCGCCTTGTGCGCCAACGCCCCCTATTTGTTCGGCAAGGACCTGTGGCACGAAACCCGCATTCCGTTGTTCGAACAGGCGATCGAGACCGGGGGCTATGCCGGCGCCGCGCAGGGGCCGTTGCGACGGGTCAGTTTCGGGACCGATTATGCCCGCAAGTCCATCTTCGAATGCTTCGACGAGAATCTGCAGCATTTCCCGGTACTGTTACCGGAACGGATGGACGAGGTGCCGGAAGCGTTCTCTCACTTGAAATTGCACAACGG
>JBNLFT010000089.1:0-9860 GCA_050305675.1 Methylococcaceae bacterium | reverse complement strand
CTATGCCATTCGTGATGTTTGTCCAACCTTCTTCGCCCGATTTTCCAGAAATTCCATTCCCTTCATGAAATATCCGGACTAGTAGATGAGCGATAGCGACATCCGACACCTCCCCATCGAAGCAAGGTGATTTGTTGACGGCGGAAGACGCTGCGCTTTTCCGCCCTACACTCTTCCCGGATAACTTCCCATCACCCTCCCCCCTTACGCACCATCATACCTTTGGACGGGTTGTAGCCGAGCACGGCGATCAGCATGAAAGTGGCGAAGGCCGCCGCGGTATAGATCAGGGCGTGTTCGTTGTATTGCTGGTACAGCGCAAAGCGGATCAGTTCGACCGCCTGGGAAAACGGGTTGTATTGCGCCAGGTGATACAGCAGCTCGCTGGATTCCTTGATTTTCCATAGCGGATACAAGGCGGTGGACATGAAGAACATCGGAAAAATGACAAAATTCATCACCCCGGCGAAATTTTCCAGTTGTTTGATGAACGAAGACAGCAGCAAGCCCAGCGCCCCCAGCATCATCCCGGACAACACCAGGGCCGGCAGCACCCACAGGTAGCCCTCGAGCGGCGGCTGAATTTCGTACAGCCAGGCGATGCCGAGAAACACATAGACCTGCACGATCGACACCGCGGTGCCGGCGATCAGTTTGCTCATCAGTAAAAACCAGCGCGGCAGCGGCGACACCAGCAGGATGCGCATGCTACCCATTTCCCGGTCGTAGACCATCGACAACGAACTCTGCATGCCGTTGAACAACTGGATCATGCCGATCAGTCCCGGCGTGATGTATACCTCGTACAAAATATAGGTTTCGTAGGGCGGCTCGATGGCCAGGCCCAATGCGGCGCGAAAGCCCGCGGCAAAGATGAACAACCAGACCAGCGGCCTGACCAGCGCCGAGACAAAGCGCCCGCGCTGCCTCAAGAAACGCCATAATTCGCGGCCGATGATCCCCCACATCGCGCGCCAGTAATGCAAGATCGCCATCCCTACCCCCTGGTCAACTTGGTAAACACATCGTGGATGCTGGCGCCGGTCTTCTGCAGCAACTGTTCGACATTACTCTTCGCCATGACTCGGCCTTTATGCAAGATAATCAATTGATCCTCTGGATTAATTTCATCGATCAAATGGGTTGCCCACAACACCGCCAGGTCGGTTTCCTTGACCAATCGGTGCACGTGCTCCACGATCCCGTGCCGGCTCGGCACATCCAAACCTACAGTCGGTTCGTCCAGCAGCAATAGTTTCGGCCGGTGCAACAGGGCGCGCGCGATTTCGACGCGGCGCTTGTGTCCGCCGTTCAACTGTCTGACTTTTTCCTTGCGCCTGTCGTACATCTCGAAGCGCTCCAATTCCTCCCGGATGCGCTGATTAGCCTGCTTGCGGCCGATGCCGTGCAGCGCGGTGTGGTAGCGCAGGTTCTGCATCACGGTCAGATCCGGATCCAACGTCGCCTGTTGAAACACCACACCGAGCTGGGCCAACGCCTTGCGGCTGTCTTTTCTGACGTCGAAGCCGCACAGCTTGATGCTGCCCTGGCGGCTGTCGTAGAGCCGGGTGATCAGCGAGAACAGCGTGCTCTTGCCGGCCCCGTTCGGCCCCAACAGCATCGTACACTCGCCGGCGTCGACGCTGAAACCGACGTCGTCCAACGCCTTCTTGCTGCCATAGGCGAAACTGAGTTCGCTGATTTCCAATGCGTGTTGCGCCGTCATGGTCTGGCCACCACGCCCCACGGATAACGGCCGACCGCCACCGATTTGGTAACCTTCTGTTGCTCCAGGTCGATAATGGAAATGTCGTTACTGACCCCGTTGGTGGTATACAGCCGCTTGCCGTCCGGCGAGAAGGCCAGATTCCACACCCGCTCACCGACCAACAAGTAGCGTTCCACCTGATAGGTTTGCGCATCGATCACCGCGACCCGGTTGGCCGGGCCCAAGGCCACGTATCCCCGGCGCCGGTCGCGATCGATCACGACGCCGACCGGCTGAATCTTGTCCGCGGTCACTCCCGGCACCTCGAAGCGAACTTTTTCGATAATTTGCTGCGTAGCCGTGTCGACGACCATCAGCGTGCCGGCGATTTCCGAGGTCGCCCACAATTGCTGGCCGTCGGCGGTAAAATTAGCGGCGCGGGGACGCGGGTCGACCAGCGTATTGGCGACGATCGCGTTGGTTTTCGGATCGATCCAGTGCAGCATATTGGTCGTTTCCGAGGCACTGATCACCCAGCGGTTATCGGGGCTGACCGCAATGCCCTCCGGTTCGACGCCGACCGGAATCCGTGCCACCGGTTGTTGCTTGGCGACGTCGATCACACTAACCAGATTGTCGTCCTCGTTGGAAACATAGAGCAGGCTGCCGTCCGGACTCAGGGCGAAGGTTTCCGGATCCTCGCCTGACGGCAGGCGGCCGACTTCAGCGAAACTGTCGGCATCGACGACCTTGATCGTATCGTCGTCGCTGGTCGCGACATACAGCCGTTTCCCGTCGGCGCTCAAGACGATGCCGCGCGGCCGCGCACCGACTTCGAAGGTTTTCAGCAATTGTCCCGCGACCGGGTCGACAACGGCGACCGCGTTGTCTTTCTCCAGCGTCACGAACACGGTTTCCGCCGCGACCGGATTGGAGAACACGGCTGTCGCCAGAATCAGCAAACTCCATCGTTTCATGTTATTTTCCTCGTTGACATTTCGTTTCCGGTTGATCGTAACCCAGCGTATCCAGCTCGCTGCGCGGATGCAGAAAACCTTCCAGCGGAGCGACCGCCACCAGCGACCGCGGCGCAGCCAACAGCACCGGCTGCCTCAACTGCCCGCTCCACGGCCTAAAGGACAAGGGTTTGCCCTTGTATCCCTGCAACGCAAACCGCTCCCCCAACAGATAATCCTTGACCGGCTGCAATTGATTGGATTGGGAACGCACGCTCGCCTCGCCGATCGCCCGTACCGCCAGATAGGCGCCGTAGTCTTCTTCCTCCATCCAACGACCGGTATGCTCCTTGAACCGGTTCTGCATCTGCACGGCGCCCCATTGCTCGTGAGTGCGGTGCCAGGATGTCGCGACCAAACCCTGGGTGCCGATGACCGGCCGCGGTATCCAGGTCCGGTATTCCAGATATTCGCCGAACAATCCCTGCTCATCGGCCACCACCAGCACGTCGTAATCCTCGCCCTGGGTGAACACGGGCACATCGGACTGCGCCGTGCGGCGGGCGTCGTAGGTGTGGGTCCAGTTTTTCTCGGCCACCAGTTTCATGCCGAAACGCTTGGCGGAACGCTTGATCGCGGCGGCGTACAAACGGTCTTCGGCAGTCGGCCCGATGACCAGAAACCACTCGCGCCAGCGCTTTTTCAACATATATTGAGCCAATGCATCGGCGCGCATGGCCCTGCTCGGCAGCAGATGCAACAGATTGGGCCGGCACTGTTCGTTGCGCAACGCATCGTCGGTTGTCGAGGCGTCGAACAGCAGCTTTTGCTGCGCCGCCGGCAAATCCGCCAATTTCAACAGCGAGTCGGCATCAACGTTCAACACAACGAAAGCATGGTCGAGTCCGACCTGCTCGCTAAACGCCCTTGCCGCATCGGCGTCCGCCGGCAGCATGACCTTAGTCAATTGATACTCCTGGCCGGTGAACTGGCCGGTGGTATTGTTGTCGGCAACCGCCAGTTCGGCTCCCGCCATGCCCTTGCCCTGGATGAACGGGTCCAGATTGGACAATGCCGGAGGCACCTTCCGTTCTTGGGTCAAATAGAAAATTTTTACCTGTTGTTTTGCCGCCGGAATGGCGGCGGCAGGAAAAATAAGCGGCAACCAACACAAGGCGGCGAAAAGAAATAACTTAAGACATTTCATCGAAATCGATTTTCCAATTCGGCACAAGGTCTCAATTCTAACGTATAAAAGAATGTTAAAACATCTGCGGATAAACCGAATCGATACACTGTCGTTTCCGGTCGGCAATACGCAAACGGCATTGTAATTTCCGAATTAACAACGATACTTAATTGAATAATACAAAGTAATTGGCCTGCCATGTCGGACGATAACGAAGATTTTGCCCCGGAAGATGATTTCTTTGCACTGGATATGTCGGACGTCGTTGAAAACAATCAGCGCGCCGCCATCCGTTACGTGCGGCAGGACATTTCGGCCACATTGATTAAGAAGAGCCTGTTCAGATCGAGCGAAATACTGGTTCAATTGGTAGACATCAGCAGCAAGGGCGCCTCGATCGCCTGTACCGAAAAACTGAAGATAAAGGGCAAGGTCATGCTGAGTTTGGTTTTTAAAGACGGAAAAAAATTCCTCCTGCCGGCAACCGTGATCCACATCGAAAACGGCCCGCCCAGGCGCTACGGCTTAAAATTCAACGGTAGCATCGACACCCTCGGAGAGTATCTGTTGTCTTCACAAGACGATTTGATTTTCAAATAATTTCTGTGTACAAGAGTAACCCTGAAACGAATCATCAGGAGGCCCAGCGATGCAAGTCAACAATTCACCGGTAATCCCCGTCCCTCCGGCGACGATCGCGCCGGCGCAACAGGAGAACCGACCGGCTCGGGAAAGTGCGGTCCCCGACAGCGACGACACCCTATCCATTTCGCAACAAGCGAGATCGCTGGCCTCTTCCGCCGTTAACCGAACCTCGGAAGACGACCAAATCGAATCCGAACAGCAGGCACGGATCAGCGCTCAGCAGTTACGGCAAAGCGCGGCAGACAACCCCGGCCAGTTTTTTCAAGCACAAGCTCCAGGCGCTGCTCCCGAATTCAGAAACCTGATCGCTTAAGACGCCTCGTGGGACGGTTAACGTTAAATCGGATATACGTATATCCGGTCAAATCGCTGGGAGGCATCGCCGTCGACCGCTGGCCGGTCGACGGCAAAGGCCTGCAGTACGACCGAAAATGGATGCTGGTCGACGAAAACGGGCGTTTTTTGAGCCAACGGCAGCTGCCCAAAATGGCGCTGATCAAAACCGAATTCGTCGGAAAGGAACTGCTTTTAACGACCCCCGAACAACGGCAACTGGCAATCCCGTTGCTTCCGCATTCCGGCGATCTGCTCGAGGTGGGCATTTGGAACGACCGCTGTTCGGCGCGCGGAGTCGGCGGCGAGGCCGACCGTTGGTTCGGCGACTACCTGAATCGCGAGTGCCGGCTGGTCTACCAAGCCGAAGACGACGTCAGAGCGGTCGACCCGGACTACGGGCGAGCCGGCGACCAGGCCGCATTCTCAGACGGTTTCCCCTTTCTGATTGCGTCGGAGGCCTCTCTACAATCGTTGAACCGCTCGATGCAGCTCGAACTGCCGATGACGCGCTTTCGCCCCAATCTGGTCGTAGCCGGTTGCGGCGAGTACGAGGAAGACCGCTGGCGCGAAATCGGCATCGGCGACATCGAATTCAGGCTGCCGAAACCCTGCTCCAGATGCATCATCCCGACGATAGACCCGGACACCGGAGAGATCGGCAAGGAACCGCTGCAAACGCTGAATCGCTTGCGCAAATGGAACAAACAAGTCTACTTCGGCCAAAACGCACTGCATAACAGTAGCGGGGAACTCGCGGTCGGCGCTCCAGTCGTCGTCCTAAGGAGCGGTCCACGGCAGCCGCCCTTATAGAACGCCCCCTCGGCTCGCCGGGACGCTTTGCGGAGGTCTGGCAAACTCGCTAAAATACCGCCATTCCGGACTGTTCGCCGCACCGGCGAACCCTAAGCCATTAACTTTTCCACCCATAGAACTCAATGTCGACAACCGAAACGCCCGCCCCTACCAACTTTATCAGACAAATCGTTGCCGCCGATCTGGCCAGGAACAAACACAACGGCAAGGTAGCCACCCGTTTTCCGCCCGAACCGAACGGCTACCTGCATATCGGCCACGCCAAATCGATCTGCCTCAATTTCACGATCGCGATGGAAAACAACGGCACCTGCAATTTACGCTTCGACGATACCAATCCCGAGAAAGAAAGCGTGGAATTCATGGAAGCGATCGAACGCGACGTGCATTGGTTGGGGTTCCAGTGGGCCGGCAAATTTCATGCTTCGGATTATTTCGAGCAACTTTATCAATACGCCGTGCAATTGATCGAATCCGGTGACGCCTATGTCGACAGCCTGAGCGCCGAACAGATTCGCCAATTTCGCGGCACGCTGACCGAAGCCGGCAGGGAAAGCCCCGACCGCAACCGTCCGATTGAGGAAAACCTGGAGCTGTTCGCGCGCATGCGGGCCGGCGAGTTCGCCGACGGCCAATACGTTTTACGCGCCAAGATCGACATGGCCTCGCCCAACATCAACATGCGCGATCCCACCATTTACCGCATTCGCCGCGTGCATCATCAACGCACCGCCCACGAATGGTGCATCTATCCGATGTACGATTACACGCACTGTATTTCCGATGCCCTGGAAGGGATTACCCATTCCCTATGCACCTTGGAATTCGAGGATCACCGTCCGCTATACGACTGGGTGCTGGATAAATTGCAAACGCCCTGCCATCCGCAACAAATCGAGTTCGCCCGCCTACAGTTGGAATTCGCGGTGATGAGCAAACGCAAGCTGAACCAACTGGTCACCGAAAAACACGTCAGCGGCTGGGACGACCCGCGCATGCCGACCATCGCCGGCTTGCGCCGCGCCGGTTATACGCCAGCCTCGATCCGCGATTTCTGCGAACGTATCGGGGTCACGAAAAAGGATTCCTGGATCAAGATGGGTGTGTTGGAAAACTCCATTCGCGAGGACCTGAACGAACACGCCCCGCGGCGAATGGCGGTGTTGAGGCCGCTGCGCGTGGTGATCGACAACTATGCCGCCGATGCGGTCGAGGAATACGAGATCGCCAACCATCCGCAAAAACCGGAATTGGGGACCCGAAAGGTGCCGTTCGGCAAAGTCGTGTACATCGAACAGGACGATTTCGCCGAAGTGCCTCCGCCCAAATTCAAACGTCTGGTAGCCGGCGGCGAAGTCCGGTTGCGGGGATCTTATGTCATCAAATGCGAGCAGGTAATCAAGGACGAGGCCGGCAACGTCGTCGAACTGCGTTGCAGCTACGACCCGGATACGCTGGGCAAGAATCCGGAAGGACGCAAGGTCAAGGGCGTGATCCATTGGGTCTCGGCGGTGCATTCGATTGCGGCCGAGGTTCGCTTGTACGACCGCCTGTTCAGGGTTCCCAATCCGGACGCGGAAAGTCATTTCCTCGACGCCTTGAATCCGGATTCGTTGGATATCCTGACCGACTGCCGGGTCGAAGCCAGCCTGGCCGGGGCGGCACCGGAAAGCCGTTACCAGTTCGAACGCATGGGCTATTTCTGCGTCGACTCGGTCGACAGTACGCCGGAACATCCGGTATTCAACCGGACGGTAACGTTACGGGATACCTGGGCCAAATAGCCCCGCTGCCGATCCGGTAGCCGCCGCCTGGATAGAGCCGGATCAGCGCGTAACTCTCCTTCAGCCACCAATGAGAGCCAACCATGAGCATTCAAGAGCTAATTCCCCACCTTGAGAGGGCCACCGGGCAGTCGCTGGCCGGCGGTCGTATCAGCATGCTCAGCGGCGGCGACATCAACTCCGCTTATCTGCTGGAAACGCCATCGTTGTCCTGGTTCGTCAAGGTCAACCGGCCCGCGTTGAGCTTCATGTTCGAAGCCGAGGCCGCCGGTCTGAAGGAATTGGCGGGGACTAAGGCGGTAAAGGTGCCGACATTTATCGCCCACGGTGAAACCGAACAGTACAGTTACCTGGTGCTCGAACACATCGCCCTGGGACGGCTCGACGGCGATTCTGCCGCTCTGCTCGGCGAACAACTAGCGGCACTGCATCGTCAGCAGCAGCCTTTTTTCGGATGGCATATCGACAATACGATAGGCAGTACCGCCCAGCACAACGACCGCAACGAAGACTGGGTGTCGTTTTGGCGGGAAAAACGCCTGCTCCAGCAATTGCGCTTCGCGGCCAATAGCGGATACGCCGGCAAACTGCAAAGCCGGGGCGAGCAATTGGCGGCCAAGCTCGACGCCTTTTTCACGTCGCACCGGCCCCATCCATCGCTGCTGCACGGCGACTTATGGGGCGGCAATGCCGCCGCCGACCCGTCGGGTCAACCGGTCATTTACGATCCCGCCTGCTATTACGGCGACCGGGAGGCGGACATCGCGATGACCGAATTGTTCGGTGGCTTCAGCCCCGCTTTTTACCAAGCCTATCACGACAGCTATCCGCTCGACCCGGGTTACAAAACCCGTAAAATACTATATAACCTGTATCACATCATCAATCACTTGAATCTGTTCGGCAGCGGCTATCTACACCAAGCCGAATCGATGATAGACCGCTTGCTGGCGGAAACGTAACGGTTATTGGGAACAACATTCGCACACTTGGCGCTTCGGGTCGAACGATATGACAGATTTATTCAAAATCCGCGGCATACTTTTCGATCTCGACGGTGTTTTATATGTCGGCAGGAACCTCATCGAGGGCGCAATCGAGGCCGTTTCGGAATTGAAAGCACGCGGTTACCGCTGCCGCTTCATCACCAACACCAGCACCCTGTCCCAGTCCTCGTTGCACAAAAAAATGGCCGACCTGGGCTTTGATATCACGGAACGGGAAATCATCAGCGCCACCCGGGCCGCGCTGATCTATCTGCAACATTTCGTCGATCCCGTCTGCCACTTATTGTTGGCCGACGACGTCAAGCAGGATTTCCGGCAATTCAGGCAAGCCGATGCCGGGGCCGATTTCGTCATCGTCGGCGATATCGGCGACGCCTGGTCGTATAAGCTGCTGAATACGGTTTTCAACGAGCTGATCAACGGCGCCGAACTGATCGCCATCCACAAAAACCGATTCTGGCAAACCGAGCACGGCCTGCAAATGGATATTGGCGGTTTCGTCGGCGCCCTCGAATACGCGAGCCAAAAACAAGCGACGATCATCGGCAAACCGTCGGCCGAGTTTTTTCAATCGGCGTTGAGCGATCTCGAATTGCCGCCGGAGCAAGTCGCCATTATCGGCGACGATATCGATACCGACATCGGCGGCGGCCAGCACGCCGGATTGACCGGAATTCTTGTAAAGACCGGCAAATACCGGGAATCCTACGCCAAACAAAGCCCCGTCAAACCCGACCTAGTGATCCCCTCCATTGCCGACCTTCCGCAGCGGTTACCGGGGTAAAAGGTTACCTTCCGCACCGTTGTCGGTCCGCCGACGGCCGAGAACCCACCGATCGGATACGGGAAGACGGTTCGGACAACGACCTGCTCCCTGACCGCCGGACAGCACGGTTCGGTGCCCTCCTATCGTTGACTGCGAAATTGTTGCCCCGCTCCGCGTGAAGCCTAATTTCAAACTTCAGTCACCTTCCATCCATTACTGCTATACTTTGAAAATTCGCGCGATTTCGAGCGGCCCTTCCGATCCGGATCGAATCGAGAGCAACGCGCTAAACTTGCCGGTCCAGACGATACGGCGCGAGGTCAGCGCATTGACTAATCACCAGATTTAGGTTGTCATAAACGCAATTTTTTACGGAGACCAAATGATGTTGAAGAAAACGACACTAATTTTTTTATGCCTGTTCGCGATCTCGTTAAGTGGCTGTAGCCGTTTTTTCTACTACAATGACGAGCCCGATGACGCGAACCTGGTGGACGTCAGCTATAATGCGGTAAATACGCTACTGCAACATCTCCGGAACCCACTGCCCGCCGGCAGTGTCGTCGTGATCAACTCGTTGGTGAACGTCGACGATTTAAGCCAGACCTTTTCCTTCGGACGTATCATTTCCGACCAGATTTCCTCGGCATTCCACC